>JAYTGI010000349.1:0-3648 GCA_043733605.1 Demequina sp.
TTGCTCGCGCGGGGTGCGGTCCCCGTGGGGCACATCGAGGCCGACAGTGAGCTGGTGACCAACACGGGCATGGAGTGCTTCTTGTCGGCCTCGACAAACTCGGCCTGGTCGTAGTCGACGAGGACCGTCGCGGAGATACCGTCCTTGATGACGGCCATATTGCCCTCAATCACCGCGTCGCCCTTGCCGCCAAACTTCTTGACGATCTGGGCGCGCACCTTCGCGAGGATGGCCTCTTCGGAAGCGCCAGAGGACACCCTGTCGACGTGGCCTGCCACGGCGCCGATGAACGCGATGCCCATCATGCGGGTCTCGAGTTCCACCGTCGGTGCGTGCTTCTTTGCCACTGTGAAGGCGTCGACGACGAGGAAATTGATGTGCTTCTCGCGGATGGCGCGGCGGGCGTAGGACGGCATGCTGCGCCACACGTCGACAGGCGCGAGGTCGGACTGCAGGATGAACGTGCCGCCCTCTACCAAGCCCTTGAGCGGGTTGGTGTGCACGAACGCCTGGTGGTCGGGGGAAATGACCACCTCGACATCCTCGAGTTCCGCGTTCGTGAAGAGCACGGGCTCGGGGCTGAGGGTGATGTAGTAGTTCGTGGGCGCACCGCTCTTCTCGGAGCCGTACTTTGGCGCAGACTTCGAGTGCATGTCGAGCACGCCCGCGAGGATGTCGGTCAGAAGCTTGCCCGTGGCAACGGTTCCGTATCCACCCACTGAGTGGAAGCGGATGCGTAGCGCGGACTCGGGGAGCAGACCCATGGGGTTGTCCTCGGTTTCGAGCGCCATCGCCTCGGTCTCAGGGTAGGCGGCACGCAACTTGTCTTCGAGCACTGCGAGCGAAGGCACGGAGTCCTTGCTAAAGAACTGCGAGCCCAGGTAGATGAGCGGGGTGTTCTTGCCATCCGCCATGTGCTTGAACGCCGCGATCAGGTGACGCGGCTGCACGTCGTGACCACCAAGGCCGAAGATCGCGGAGGTGAGCGAAGGCGTCTTGGCCATCGCGGGGATGCCAGCGTGCTGAGGGCGGTCGGCGTTGGCGCGGGCCTTGAACAGCGACTGCGTCACGAGGCGCGTGAGCGCGGTCTCGTCCGAGCGCTCAAGGACCATGACTGACTTGGCGGAGGCGAGTGCCTCAACCAGCTCGGCCTCGGGGAAGGGCTGGAGGGCCTTGACGGACACGACGCCCACCTTGAGGCCCTGCGAGCGCAAGTGGGGGAGCAGTGCGCGCACGTCGTCTGTGATGGAACCGAGGCCGATCATGACGTAGTCGGCGTCTTCGCACTCGTACGCCATGATCGGCGAGTAGGCGCGGCCGGTCAGTGCGGCGTATTCGTCCATGGACTGGCGAATGAGTCCTGGCACAGCGCTGGCAAAGTGAGTGCGGTGGTCAACGGCTCCTGCCTGGAAGTCGGGCTGGTTCTGGACCGTTCCCGTGACACCGGGGTTGTGCAGGTCGACGAGCGCAGGCACCAGTTGGCGTGTGCCCCTTTCCCAGGCGTTGACCCACTGGCGACGCCACTGAGACTGGAGGTCCTTGGGGATCCACGCGAGGGTCGCGTCGACAAGCGAACCCTCGTTGTCTGCCTCGATCGCGCTGGCGTTGGTGTCCACGTGACCGCGAAGGGCCGCGAGTTGCTGCTCGGTGAAGTCGTCCCCGTGCCTGTTGAGGTATTCGCCCAACTGGAAGACGCGACCCTTGGCACCAAAGAGCATGTCTTGGGCGACAGTGGGGGACTTGATCCGGCTCGAGGGATCGCCCAGGTACTCCTTCAACAGTGCGGGCTCGGGAAGAAGCGCCTCGCTCATCACGTGGCTGGTCGCGAATCCGTCCATTGCGTTGGTGACGGGGATGAGGGACAGCGCCGATGCGCGGTACGAGATCGCGGCAAGGTCGGCGGCCTCTTGGGGGTTGGAGCCAAAGAGAATCGTGTATCCGGAAGGCAACAGCGAGTAGACGTCGTCGTGGCCAGCCATCACGTTGAGAGAGTGCTTGGAAACGACGCGCGCGGCGACCTGCAGCACGAAGCCGCCGATCTTCTTGCCGACGGTCACATAGTGCGACTCCATCGCGTACAGGATGCCTTGGCTCGAGGACGCGTTCGAGATGTACTCGCCTCCTGTAAGCGCCGCGCCGAGCGCGCCACTCTGTGCGGAGTGCTCGCCTTCCGTTTCGACGAAGAAGGGGTGTTTGCCCCACACGTTGAGTTGACCCTCTGCTCGCGCCTGCTCGAAGAGTTCGGAGATCTCCGTCGAGGGGGTGATGGGATAGCCGATCACACCACCGCACACGTGCTTCATCACGTGGGCAACGGCGCCGTTGCCGTTAATGACGGCTGGAAGGCCGGGGTACTTGGGGAGTTGCGAAGTCATGGAGAAGCCTGTTCGGTCCAACGAGCGCGGAGCGAACGTGGACGGACTGCTTAGGGAGCCATCGGGGCCTCAACTGGGAAATTCGACGAATTTCGTCTTCCCTATGTGAGGCGGCCCGGAGGCTGCGACTTAGCGATCCTCACGTCCGCGTGAAACACCTTCAGGCTAAGTCGCGTGTTTCAGAATTTGTGTGCCGTTGGTCCCAAGAATGCCTAGGAGGTCCCGCCCGGGACTCACCGGCCAAGGTCCCGGTTATTGGCCCCGCGCCGCACTGATGCGGGACGACTGGGGGACCAAGGGCCCGCACGCCGGCGTCAGGGAACCGCCTGTGTGCAGGACTACCCGCGCCCCAAAGCGACGCGTTCGGGGCAGTCGAAGGGGTCTCGCGCGGCAAGGCCAACGCGGTTGAGGTACTTGATGACGATTCCGTATGACTCGAAGAGCGTCGCCTCCGTGTATGGCAGGTCGGCCTGTGCACAGTACTCGCGCACCACTTCTCGGGCACGGACCAAGTGCGGGCGGGCCATATTGGGGAACAAGTGGTGTTCGATCTGGTAGTTGAGGCCGCCGAGGAGGATCGACATCGGCCATCCGCCGCTGACATTGCGCGAGGTCAAGACCTGCTTGGACAAGAAGTCGATCTTGGTGCCCTCGGGGATCAGCATCATCCCCTTGTGGTTGGGGGCGAACGACGCTCCCATGTACACGCCGAAGACGGCCATTTGCACGCCGAGGAACGCGAAGGCCATGCCAAGGGGTAAGAACCAGAAGAGGGGCACGAGGTAGAGGCCGAAGTGCAGCGCAATACCTGGGAGCTCGGTCCACTTCTGCTTACGAGTGCCGCCCGTCACGAGAGACGCGACCGAGCGGTAGTGAAGATTCAGTCCCTCGCCCATCAGGATGGGGAAGAAGAGCCAGCCTTGACGCTGAGTGATCCATCGCAAGGCGCCGCGGGCCTGTGCGGCATCGTCCTCGAGAAAGGAAATGGTGTCCTTCTCGATGTCGGGGTCCTTGCCGATGGTGTTCGGATTCTGGTGGTGCCTGCTGTGCTTGTTCATCCACCACTGGTGGCTGATGCCGACGACCACGGTGCTGAGCAGCCGTCCCACGCGGTCGTTCGCGGGTCCCGACACAAAGATGGTGCGGTGCGACGCCTCGTGGCCGAGGAACGCGATCTGAGTGAAGACGATGCCGAGCGCCCCAGCCATGAGCAGTTGCAACCACGAGTCGCCCAACAGGATGAACCCCGTGATCACTCCGCCGAGAGCGACGG
>JAYTGI010000350.1:0-3641 GCA_043733605.1 Demequina sp.
GACTCGAGAGCCGCGGGTATCAAGCCATTCTCATCCATGGGAACATGCACGACGTCGGCCTCGTGGGCCCTGAAAACGCCCAGGGCGCCCACGTACGACGGCGCCTCGGCAACGATCACGTCGCCCGGATCGATAAACACGGTCGTGACGAGATCAAGGGCTTGCTGAGACCCGGTGGTGACGACCACGTCGTCCGGGTGCGCGCGAATGCCCTCAAGTGCCATGACGTGGGTGATGTGTTCGCGCAGGCCCTCGTGGCCCTGACCCGAGCCGTATTGCAACGCGGTCTCGCCTTGTTCGACGATGAGCCGGCGCATCATCTCGCCGATCTCCTCCAAAGGCAGCCCGCCGATGTATGGCATGCCGCCCGCGAGAGAGACCACCTCGGGGCGCGAGGCAACGGCAAAGAGCGCCCTGATCTCGGAGGAGCGCATGTTGTGCGCACGGGAGGCGTACGACCCAAGCCACGGGTCGAGTCGCGTTCCCCCTGAATCCGAGTGAGTCATGACCGCAAGTTTGGCACGAACGCGGGGGCTCGCGTGAAGCGCCTGGCCCATCGTTCTGGCACCACGTTCCCGGGGCCGGTTGCCGAACCGCCAATACAGGAGCCGCCAAGCCCCAAACTACGTCCCTGCGCGCAACGCTTCGACGGGCTCAAGCGAAGCCGCCCTCATCGACGGGTAGACGCCCGCCACGAGCCCCGTGATGGCGCCAAGGAACGGTGCGCCGACGGGAATCCATGGCGACAACACCGGCGTCCAGTCGCGCGAGGCGGAGAGGATCACCACCACGAGGATGCCCAGCGTGGCGCCCATGATCCCTCCTACCAGGCCCATCGCGGTCGACTCAAGCAAGAACTGCAGCGCGATGTGGCGCCGCCTGGCGCCGACGGCGCGCCGCAGGCCGATCTCGCCAATGCGCTCGAGCACACTCACCAGCGTCACGTTGGCGATGCCGATCGCGCCCACCAGCAGCGAGACGCCGCCAAGGATGAGGAAGAGCGAGTTGACGTCACCCTCGACCTTGTTGCGCAGCGAGTTGGGCGAGGGCGGTACCTGCGTGCGGTATGCCTTCGGATCGCTGGGGTTGAGAGCGATAGGAGCTTGCTTGCCGATGAGCTCCGCGGCGCCGAGAGCGACATCGATCTGCACGACGGACGCCGACGTGTAGTCATAGTTCCTTCGCGCAGTTGCCTCCGGCATGATGATCGAGTTCAGCAGTTCGGACTGGCGCGACACGTCCCGCAGGACCCCCATCACCACGTAGGCCTTGTCTCCAAGGAAGACGACCGGTTGCTGATCCACGCGGTGGATGTTCAGTTTGTCCGCCGCTCCGGGACCCAACACGACGACGTCGTCGGCGCGCGACTCGTGGCCCGCGTCGAACCAGCGCCCCATGCGCATCTGGCCCTTGACCGCGTCCAGCAGTCCTGGAGATGCGGCACGCACGTCGATCTGGAATTCGTTGCGCGCAGTCGGGTCATCGATCTTGACCGTCGACGCGAGGTCCTCGCCCACGTTGACGGTTCCCATGACCCCCACGGCAGTGACGCCGTTGAGGCGCGAGATGCGGTCCTCGACATCGCGAGGGAATGCCGTGGCTGGACCGCCTCCGCCAAAGAAGCCCGACTGGTTGGTCACCACGACGCTCGTCGCCGACAGCTCATCAAAGGCGCCGACGATCCGGTTGCCTGCGGTCTGGGCGATACCGACCGTCGCCACAAGCGCCGAGATCCCAAGAACCGTCCCGAGCACCGTCAGAAGAGTGCGCGCCGGACGCGAGGCGAGGCCTGCGATGGCCTCCGAGGCGAGGTCCCTCCACGACAAGCTGGTCGCCTTCACGGCCGCGCCCCCATAGTTCCCAGCCCCTCGACGTCGGCCCCGAGGCGGCCACCGGCGCCGCCCTTGGCGTGCTCGTCCGCATCGACCGCGCTGAGAACGCCATCGCGAATGCGCACCGAGCGATCCGCCCGCGCGGCCACGGACGCGTCATGGGTAATCATCACAATCGTGAGCCCACCGGCTCGGAGGCCATCGAAGAGTCCAAGAATCGAGTCAGACGTCCTGGAATCGAGGTTTCCCGTCGGCTCGTCTGCGAGAAGCAGCGCCGGGTCGGCCACGATCGCGCGGGCGATGGCGACGCGTTGTCGCTCGCCGCCGGACAGCCTCGTGGGCGTGAAGTCCGCGCGCTGCTCGAGCCCGACGGAGGCCAACGCGGCGCGCGCCCGCTCGGTGCGCTCTCGGGACGAAACGCCCGTGTAGAGCATTGACAGGGTGACGTTCTCAAGAACCGAACGGTGAGAAAGCAGGTGAAACGCCTGAAAGACGAAGCCGATGCGGCGTCCCCTCACGGCGGTGCGTTCGGTCTCGTCGAGCCCAGAGACCTCGAGCCCTTCGAAGCGGTACGAACCCGATGTGGGCCTGTCGAGCAGCCCAAGAATGTTCAGAAGAGTCGACTTTCCGGAGCCTGATGGACCCACGATCGACACATACTCTCCTCGGCCGACGTCGAGGTCGACGCCAGCGAGGGCGGCCACCTCAACTTCCCCTGATAGGTAGGTCCTGCCGATGCCCTCGAGTGCCAGGACCACGTCGGCGTCGCTCTCGACGACCGTCACGTCAGCCCTCGCTGGACGCAGAGGCGGACGGCTTGTCGGACGGCGTATCGGAGGTGGAATCGGTCGGCGTCTCGGATGCATCTGGGCTCGCACCCGGGTCCGCGGGCCCCGCGGGGCCGATGTCGGCCTGGCCAACGACCACACGATCACCCTTCGCGAGCGCGCCGTCGACAGGCTTGACCTCGACAACGCCATCGGCGGCGAGTCCCGTGATGACAGTGACGAATCGCGTCTGCCCCGGGTTGGCCGGGTCCTCGACCTCGACGCGCACGTCGCCGTTCGCGACCGCGGACAGCGCGGCGGCGGGAACGACAAGCACCTCGCCTGAGGTCGATTCGACGGGGATGATGACGCGCACATTGGCGCCCAGCAGCTCAGGAGGGAAGCTCGCGAGCAGCACCTTCATCTGCACCCTGCCCGATGAACCCGCCTCGGGGATTTCGGAGATGGTGGACTCGAAGGGCTCGGCAAGGAGGTCCGGCTCGTCAATGATGACCTTGTCTCCCACCTCGAGCCGCTTCGCGTCGGACTCAGGCAGGCCCACGGTCATCGCGATGTCCGCGCCCGAGACGGTCATAAACGACCCGGATACAGTGCCACCGCGGGTGGCACTCGCGGCAGCCACCTGGACGGGAAGGTTCTTGAGGAAAAGGAGCTCGCCCGCAGGGATCCACGTGCCGAGCGACCTCTCGAGTTCCGTCAACTGCTGCGCCGCTTCCGCCACTTGGCGCTTGGCATCGTCGCGGGCCCTGAGCAGGTACGTCGTGTCGCCTGGGCTTTGCGCCTCCTTGAGGCGGGCGCTAGCTATGTTGAGTTGGCGCTCAGCGGCGCTCACAGCGTTGTCCTGCTCTGTCGTGACCACCGACAGGTTGTTGGTCGCGGCGGCGACGGCCGCCTCGAGGGCAATGTAGTCGGAGCTACCCTCGGCAGGAGTGCCGGCTGTCACGGCATCGGCGAGGTCCTTAGTCGCGACGCTGAACGGGCGGGCTGCGAGGCCGACGTTTGCCGTGCGCGTGCTTTGAGC
>JAYTGI010000351.1:0-3637 GCA_043733605.1 Demequina sp.
GCCTTGATGTCGTCCTCGTTCGCGGGCTCGACGGTGGCGGGCGACAGGGCCGCCTCGAGGCGCGTCATGTCGGCCTCACGGTCACCCGGGATACCGACCACAAGGAGCGAGCGCTCGCCGGCGGGCGACGTGAGCGCGAGCACGACGTTCTTGAGGGTGTCCGCCGCGCCCCACTCGCGATCGGGACGTGGGTGAACCGCATTCGCCACGGCGACGAGCGTCGCGATGGTCGGCGTTTCGGGGGTGTCCTCGACGTGGGCCGCGGGGGCATCGGCGATGTCGAGCGCAGGTGGGACCGGCGTCGTCACCGCCTCGACGTTCGCCGCATAGCCGCCGGGCGAGCACACGTACGTATCCTCCCCCACCTCGGTGGGCGCCAGGAACTCCTCGGACTTGGAGCCGCCCATCGCGCCCGACTGTGCCTGCACCACTACGAAAGGAATGCCGAGGCGGTCAAAGATGCGGACGTACGCGTCGCGCTGCACCTTGTACGAGCGCTCAAGGCCCTCGTCGTCGATGTCAAAGCTGTACGAGTCCTTCATGATGAACTCGCGGCCTCGCAGCAGGCCTGCGCGGGGGCGCGCCTCGTCGCGGTACTTGGTCTGGATTTGGTAGATCGTGAGAGGCAGGTCCTTGTACGACGAGTAGAGGTCCTTGACAAGCAGCGTGAACATCTCCTCGTGCGTGGGCGCGAGCAGGTAGTCGCCGCCCTTGCGGTCGGTGAGCTTGAACAGGTTGGGGCCGTACTCGGTCCAGCGGCCGGTCACCTCATAGGGCTCGCGCGGAAGCAGCGCGGGAAAGTGCACCTCCTGGCCGCCGGCGGCGTCCATCTCCTCGCGCACCACGCGCTCGACCTTAGCGAGCACCTTGAGACCAAGCGGCAGCCACGAGTAGATGCCAGGAGCCGCGCGGCGAATATACCCAGCGCGGAGCAGGAGCCGATGCGACGCTACCTCGGCGTCGGCAGGGTCTTCACGGAGCGTGCGGACAAAGAGTGTCGACATACGAAGCATGGACCAAGCGTAGCCGCGCACGCGCAGCGTCTATGGCCTCGTCGCCGGCGGGCCCTGGGCCACCGCCGCTTGAGAGGGGCCGCGCCGAATGCGGCGAGAAAGCCGGTGGACCGGTCGCTCCACAAGCATGAAGAAGCCTTGGGCAACGAGGAACGACACAACAACAGCGACAGCCACCGCACGCGCCGAGCCAGGGAACGTGTAAGCGGCTGCCTTAATAATCGGTTCGTGGACCAGGTATAGCGAGAACGACACCGCGCCCAGCCACTGAACCACCCGACTCTCGAGTAGCGCCTGCCATGGCCTCCATGCGATCGCGAGAGCGACGATGCCGACCACGCCCGCAAGCACGCCAATGTGTGCGAGCGCCAGCGACCACGACTCCTCCCTGATCGAGGGCGTCCACCAGTTCGCATCCACGAGGAGTGCGGATGCGAGCAGCGCCGCGCCTCCCACGAGGCCGCGCCACCGCCGATTCACGAGGAGGAGACGGCGGCTGGGAGATTCAAGCGCTTGTGGACTCACGGCAATGGCGGCACCAATGGCGAAGACCGGCATCATGGTGAGCGCCTGGTTTCCTCCCAGCACACCCAATGCGGAGACCAGGATCGCGCACGGCACTAAACATCGAAACCGCACGCGCCTTGCAAGCAACACATAAGCGGGCAAGAGCAATGAGAAGAAGACCTCCCACCGCAGCGTCCACAACGGAGTCACCCCCCCTGACGTGCCGTCGAGCAGGGTGGAATCGGAGAGAAACATCGACAACGAATAGGTGCGAGGTGCGGCGTCAAGCCATTCGGAGATGCCCGACGACTCCCGGTGCCACAGCAGAAAGGAGATCCAAGCGAGCCCGGCTGCGGCCACGACAGGCAGGTACAGGCGCGCCATGCGACTGGGGTAGTAGCGCTCCCATTGGACGTCGTGGTTGGCGACGGAACGCACCAGTACCAAGCCAGACAGTACGAAGAAGACTAAGACCGCCTCGGTGCCAGCCCACGCGAGGTGCAATGGAGAGTACACCAGCAGGTCTGCCAGGGGACTCCCCGTTGGCTTGCCGAAGTACGGCGCCGCCAATGGGCCGATGGTGAGCATCGCGTGATGCGCCACCACCACCAAAGCGGCTATGCCTCTCAGCCCATCTAGGGCATGGAGCCGTTCGCGAACTTCGGGCAAAGTTACCTCTCGTCTCTCCCGACCACGGGCAAGTGTAGTTCGACGGTGTGATGACGCCGTCATGGGGCATTCCGACGTCCATGTGTGCCGCCCGTCGATCCACTGAGTTCGGGACCACACTGTCGGTCCCTGCCGGGCCCTGCATCAGTACTCCATGGCGCTTGATGCTCTAGAACATCACCGTGGCAAACGTCCCCACGCGCGCAAAGCCCACCGACTCGTAGGCCCGCAATGCGGCGACGTTGAAGTCGTTGACGTACAGCGACACGGTGGGTGCGTGGTCGGCGCGCACGTGACGCACCAGGTCGGCCATTCCCTCGATCCCGAGCCCCTTTCGCCTCATCGCGGGGTGAACCCAGACGCCCTGTATCTGGGCGACCTTGCCGCCCACGACCCCCACCTCGGCCTTGAACAGGACGGACCGCTTTCCATCGACGTCGCCGTAACGCACGTAGCTGTGGCCCTGCCTGACCAGGCGCGTGAGCCTGTCCTCGTAGGCCTCCCTGCCGTGTGTCAAGGGGTCGTAGCCGACCTCTCCGACGAACATGTGGACCGCGGCGGGCAGCAAGGCGTTGTAGTCGGCCATCGTTGCCCTGCGCATCGGCTCGGCGTCGACGGAGGCCTCCGCAACCGGACCAGGGTGTCCCGCGATGGACATCGACACTTGTGACGGTCGCAGCTGTCGCGCGGGCCCCCACCATGGCTCGACCCTGCCCCACAGGTCGAGCGTCAGCGCCGCCTCGCCCACCAACGCGGCCGGCCTGCTCAGCCTGGAAACGATCGACGCCGCGACTTCCGCGCGCGCATCGTCGGCCTCGCTATCGTCGGCGGCTGGAAGGACCGCCGTGAGGTTGGCGCCGCACCAAATGACACCCGCGAGGTCCCTGCTCACGCGGCCACGCTTGCGCACCACCCACAGTCCGGTAGGAATGACCCCCGCGCGGGACGCGGTTTCGAGGTGCATCGCAGGCACCACGTTCGCGACGGGGTCGAGCGCGCACAACGCGAGCCCCTCCGCCACGTCCCTTCGTTGCGCAGGAGCCAACGAATACTGGCCCCTTCGCAACAACGAGTCGGTCACGGCAGGGACACCACCTGCGGGGTCGCCCCCTCGACGGGTTCCATCGTTTCGGCCAACTTCATGGCCTCCTCGATGAGAGTCTCAACGATCATGCTCTCTGGCACGGTCTTGATGACCTCTCCCCTGACAAAGATCTGGCCCTTGCCGTTGCCCGATGCGACACCTAAGTCAGCCTCTCGCGCCTCGCCAGGTCCGTTCACGACGCAACCCATGACGGCAACCCGCAGAGGAACCTCCATGCCTTCAAGCCCCGCCGTGACCTTCTCAGCCAGCTCGTAAACGTCCACCTGGGCGCGCCCACACGAAGGACACGACACGATCTCGAGCTTGCGCGGGCGCAGGTTGAGCGCCTGCAAGATCTGAATCC
>JAYTGI010000352.1:0-9698 GCA_043733605.1 Demequina sp.
CAGCTGGGTTGGTTCCCGGACTACTCGGACGCCGATAACTACCTGGCGCCGTTCTTCCAGATCGACAACTTCCTGGGTAACCACTACGTCAACCAGGACGTCACCGACATGATCCAGGAGCAGGCCGTCACGACGGATCCTGCGGCAAGGACCGCGCTCATTGAGAAGATTCAGGACGCAGTCGCCGCAGACCTGTCCACCGTGCCCCTATTGCAGGGTGCTCAGGTGGCGGTTACAGGCGCCACCGTCTCTGGCGTCGAGGACACCTTGGACGCATCGTTTAAGTTCCGCTACGGCGCCATTTCCAAGGGCTAAGCACGAAGCGTGGGGGGCCGGGGCGACCGGCCTCCCACGCTTTCGCGTTCACGCACCCCCTGTAGAGTCCCCTCGTGGACAGTGAGGACCCGAGTTTGACCACGCCTGTCGATCAGAAGACACCCAAGGTGCTCCGCACGAAGTCGGGCGGCTCTCTTGGGCGCTACTTGGTGATCCGGGCGCTTCTCATCATCCCCACGGTGTTCATCCTTGTGACCACCGTCTTTGTTCTGATGCGCGCCACTGGTGATCCGATCACCGCGGCCCAAGGCGGAAAGCTGCCGCCCGATCAACTGGCGGAACGCATCCATCAGGCGGGCTACGACCGCCCCATCATGGTTCAGTACGTCGAATACCTTGGCAACCTTCTTCATGGGGACTTCGGCACTACGCTGTCAGACCACCGTCCCGTGACCCAAGTGCTCACCCACTTCGGAGGCGCGACGCTCGAGCTCGCCTTCTACGCGCTCCTGGTCGCATTCCTCGTCGGAATCCCGCTCGGCAGGATTGCAGCCTTTCGCAGGGACAAGGCACCCGATGCCGTGTTGCGCATCGGCGCGATCCTGGCGTACGCCACGCCGGTGTTCTTCGCCGGGCTGCTCCTGAAGCTCATCTTTGCCGTGTGGCTCGACGTGCTTCCAGTGGCGGGTCGCGCCTCGACGCGCACAGAACTCACCTTGCAAAAGGTCGACCACCCCACCGGAATCCACATCATCGACGCCGTCCGCACCGGCGACCTCGCCATCGTGGGAGACGTGCTTCAGCACGCGATCCTCCCCGCAGTCGCGCTGGGGCTGCTGACCGCTGGCGTGTTCCTCCGCCTGGTGCGCACCAACGTGATCTCGACCTTCGGGGCGGGTTATGTGGAGGCGGCCAGGTCTCGCGGCGTCTCCGAACGACGCTTGTTGCGCAAACACGCGTACAAGCCCGCGCTCATTCCCATCGTCACCGTCATCGGCCTGCAGATCGCGCTCCTGCTCAGTGGCGCGGTGCTGACGGAGACCACCTTCGAATGGAAGGGCTTGGGCTTCCAGTTGGCCCAGTACCTGCAGGCGAGAGACTTCGTGGCCGTTCAAGGCATCGTGGTGATGCTCGCGGTCATCGTCGCGGTGACCAACTTCATCGTCGATGTCATCGCCGCGATCATCGACCCCAGGGTGAGGTACTGACATGACCCAGCCGCCCGCCGCCTCGGTCACCGAGACCAGCGCCCCGCGTCGCTCGCACTGGACCCGCCTCCCCGTTGTCTCCCATTTGCGCCAAAGCGTCGGCTTACAACGCGGCATGCTGGTGGGAGGGCTTTCGCTGACCGGCGTCTTCCTGCTCACTGCGCTGTTCGCTCCCTTGCTGTCCCCCTACGGCTTCTCCCAATTGCGCGGAGACAACGGCGCGTTCGGTGCCACGCAGTCCCCATCGAGCGAGCACTGGCTCGGCACCACGCAAGGCGGCCTCGACGTGTTGTCGCGCCTGATCTGGGGCTCGCGCACCGCTCTCTACGTCATCGTGGTCGCCGTGATCGCGTCGGTCGTCTTGGGCGTCCTGCTGGGCTTGGTGTCCGGCTACTTTGGCGGCTGGCTCGACAGAATCATGATCGTGATCGCCGACGCTCTCTACTCGTTCCCCTCCCTGTTGCTCGCGATCGTGCTCGCCATCGTCATCAGCGGCGGCCAGTCAAAGATGTGGGGCGGGATCTTCGCGGCCGCGCTGTCGATCACCGTCGTGTTTATCCCGCAATACCTGCGAGTGACGCGCGCCGAGGTGGTGCGGATCAAGTCCGAGGCGTTCGTGGAGTCGGCCCGCGTCATTGGCGCGTCGAACTTCAGGATCATGACGCGCCACGTGTTGCGCAACGCCACCCGGACGCTGCCGCTGATTCTGACGCTCAACGCGTCCGAGGCGATCCTGACGCTCGCCGGACTGGGCTTCCTCGGCTTTGGCATCGAGCCGACCAAGGCGGCGGAGTGGGGCTACGACCTCAACAAGTCGATCGCCGACGTGTCGAGCGGCGTCTGGTGGACCGCAGTGTTCCCCGGCGCCGCGATCGTCCTCGTGGTTGTTGGACTGACACTCGTTGGTGAGAGCCTCAACGACCTGGCCGACCCGCGGCTACGCAAGCGTGCAGCTGGAGCGGAGCCCGTCGAGGACCTGGGTGTCGAGTTGCCGGTGACAGCTTCCGTGACCGCCCACGCGACCGGTACGACCGATGCAGCTGCGACGACAACTGCGACGGCAACTGCGTCGACCACACCCGCGGCGACCACACCCGCGGCGACCACTGTCCGGACCGCTGCGGAAGAGGAGAGCCCGTGAGCGACGTCGTCGATATCCGCGAACTCGCGGTGACCTTTCAGACCGATGCGGGCCCCGTGAAGGCCGTCGATGGCGTGACTCTCGCTGTCCATCCGGGAGAGGTACTCGCGATCGTCGGGGAGTCCGGCAGCGGCAAGACCGTCACGGCCAAGACCATCCTGGGTTTGCTGCCCGAGACGGCGACAGTGCGCGGGGCGGTGCTGCTCACGACGAAGGACGGCACCAGCGAGGGCGACATCATCCAGATGTCGGGCGCCCAGTTGCGCTCGGTGCGCGGCCGCGATGCAGCCATGGTGTTCCAGGAGCCCTCGACCGCGCTCAACCCCGTGTTCCCCGTGGGGTGGCAGATCGCCGAGGGCATGCGTGCCCACGCGAAGATCTCCAAGAAGGAGGCGCGCGCCGCGGCGATAGACGTCATGAGGCGCGTCGGCATCCCCGACCCCGAGGTGCGGGTCGACCACTACCCCCACCAGTTCTCCGGCGGTCAGAAGCAGCGCATCGTCATTGCGCAGGCGCTCGTCCTGAATCCAGGGGTGATCATCGCCGACGAGCCCACCACCGCTCTCGATGTGACCGTGCAGGCCGAGATCCTTGACCTGTTGCGCCGGGTGCGCGACGAGTTCGGCACGGCCATCGTCCTCATCACTCACAACATGGGAATCGTCGCGGACCTCGCCGACCGTGTTGCTGTCATGTACCAGGGCAAGCTCGTCGAGCAGGCCGACGTGCGGACCATCTTCAACTCGCCTCAGGACCCCTATACCCAGCAGCTTCTCGCCGCCGTTCCACGCATCGGCGAGGGACTGGCGCGGGCGCACGCGAGGGCGGCCTCCCGGCCGGAGGGCTGGGAGGATCACACCCCCGTCGTCCAGGCCACCAACCTACGGATCGTCTACCCCGGTCGCTTCCGCCAGCCCGACTTCGTCGCCGTCGACGGCGTCGACCTGCGCATCCGCCCAGGCGAGGTCGTGGGGCTCGTGGGGGAGTCCGGCAGCGGAAAGACGACGATCGGCCGGGCCATCGCGGGGCTCACTCGGGTATCCGGAGGCTCGCTCACGGTTCTCGGCGCCGAGATGCACGGAATTCACGAGCGCAACTTCCGCCCCTTGAGGCGCCGCATCGGCTTCGTCTTCCAGGACCCGGCCACGAGCTTCAACCCGCTGCTCACGATCGCGGAATGCGTTGCGGAGCCGCTCGTGGTGCACGGGCAGGCCGAGAACGCGGCCGACGCACGCGCCAGGGTCGACGAGTTGCTCGAGGCCGTACAGTTGCCGACGTCTTTCCGGGGGCGCTACCCGCACGAGCTGTCTGGCGGCCAGCGCCAGCGCGCCTCCCTTGCCAGGGCGATCGCGCTCAATCCCGAGCTGCTGATCGCCGACGAGCCCACCTCCGCTCTCGACGTGTCGGTTCAGGCCCGCGTGCTCGACCTGTTCGATGAGCTTCACCGCGAACTCGGCTTCGCCGCGCTCTTCATCAGCCACGACCTCGCCGTCGTCGACATGTTGGCGGACCGGATCGCGGTGCTGCACAAGGGCAAGCTCGTCGAGGAGGGCACTGGAGACGAGGTGCTCGGGTCTCCGCGCGAGCCCTACACGCAGCGCCTGTTGGCGTCGCTGCCCGTGCCGGATCCGGATGCGCAGGCCGAGCGCCGCGCGCAGTGGGAAGCCTTGCGGGCGGCCGACACGACGGAATAGCCCGAGTCGGTCCAACCCGAGTCGCTCACGAGGTCTGGGTGCAAGTGGAAGCCCCGCGGGCCCACCGGCCGGATGGTTGGGGCTCGTGTACGCATGTGCCGGATCGGGAAAACAGCCAGCGGGGTGCTACGCGTGAGACTGGTGAGTGCGGACCTCGCATCCGGCACTTGTGCGCGTGAACCGCCGTCCCCGTCGGCCGGCTTCGAGCAGGTTGCCTCGGGCCGTCCGCAGGTGGAAGGGCGCCGCGCCGTACGCTCAAACTCAAACCGGTCTAGGTTGTCACCATGGGAGATGGGGTCGGCGCGCGGGTCGTGCCAGGGGTGACGCTCCGATGGCGCGCGCTCGCTTGGATCGTAGCCGTGATTTTCACGGTCGCGGGCCTGGCATTGCTGCTCTTCGTAGCGATGATGGCGGACTGGACCACGAATATGCAAGGCACCAGTGACGCGGAGGAAAACACCCGCTTCATTTTGACGGGCATTGCGCTCCCTACATTTGGCGTCGTGCTTGCAGTTGGACTGTACCGGGGCCGCCGCTGGGCGCGGGTCATCTTCTACGTGATGGCTGGGCTCGTCGCCTTGGTCACGGCACTTACCGTTCTTGGCACCTTCATCGACTAGTCCGCGGTGTCCGCGATAGCGATGCGCAAGCGACGACTCTGACATACCCGCGAAGCGGTTGTTTGGGGCGCATGGCGCGGATCGACGCGGGCCTCCGGCGTGCTCCTTCGACGATGCTTATGCTTGGCACAAGGCGGACCTGCACGTAACCAACGCGTCCCGCACCGCGCGACGAGAGGGCGCGGATGGCGGAGAAGGACAAGCGGCACGACGGCGTGAAAGAGGCTGCGGTCGAGCGCCTAGGGTTCAGCAAGGCCGCACGCGTGCTCGCCGAAGGGGTGGGTCTCGACCCCGACCGTGGAGCCTTTCAGGGTCCCGACGTATCACGCGAGGATCGTCAGCGGCTGGCAGAGGATCCCTCCGCCGTTGATGACCTGGTGGCACGCCTACGGAAGAAGCTCACGAACCTCGAGAACGCACTCCGCAACCGAGACGTCTACGGGTGGGCGGTGGGCTTGCTGCTCGCAGGCGTCATCGCCGCCTGGATCTTCCAGTAGGCCCAGCGCTCGGCGGGTCCAATCGCGGACCCTTCTCGGCGGCGTGGTCCCTCCGGCGACGGCGGTAGGTGGTTACGATCGGAGGCAGCGACCCCCGCGACGGCGCGGGCAGGCGCTTGGACGATTCTGCGGACAGGAGATGCCCCTAATGACGACAGAGGCAAACATGGGAGGGCGTCTGCGGTCTGCCGATGGTCGGTTCATCAGCAAGGCGACTCTGGAAGAGGCGGCGTCCCTCAGCGCAGCGCCTGACACGATTGTCGCGGCGGCGCCGGCAGGCAAGAAGGCAGCCAAGACGTCCGGCAAGAAGCCCGGCAAGAAGCCCGGCAAGAAGCCCAAGACGAAGTCGGGCGTCAAGAAGAGCACGAAGAAGAGCACGAAGAAGAAGTAGTCGGCGGCGCGTTGCGGCGGGCGTGAGTCCCCGCTGCCCTCAGTCGGCGACGGACCGCAACCAGTCGAGCGCTGGACCCGCCTGCGCGAGTTGAAAACCGCGCAGGCCAGGCAGGGTGTGAGGTTCGGGCTCGGTAGCGACGTGGCACAGGTATCCGGCGATGACGCACACGACCGCGCGCTCAGCCTCGGGGGTCACGCCCACCGAAAGTGGGTGCGACAGGAACAGGTCGCGCGCGGGAGTGCCCGTCCGGGCTGCAAGGTCGAAGCAGGCCCCGATCAGATCGAGCCATGGTGCGCCGATGCACGCCCACGGCCAATCGACCGCGACAGCTCTGCCGTCGGCGCCGCGCACCATGTTGTCGAGCCGCAGGTCCTCGTGAACGAGCGCCGTGCCGCGGGTCTCTGGGGCGGCGGAAGATTCCCACACCTTGAGGGCGTCGGCGTAGTCAGCGATCCAATCCGCGTGCTCGCCGTGGATGGCCAACCGCCGTGCCGCATCGGGCGCGTCGACGACACGGCTCCACCGGTCGAACACATCGGCCTGCGCGTGCTCGAAGCTTTCGAGGGGAGCGCCGTCCACGACGATTGCGCTCGCGTCGATGGCCGCGACCCTGGTGAGGAGTTCCCACGCTTCCGCGCGATCGAGGGGCGATGTGGGGTCGAGCGCGCGTCCGGGAAGGGCCTCGAAACCCAGCAGGTGCCAGCGGTCGGCGTCGTGTTCCCAGAGCAACGGTGCCATGGGAGTGCCGGCCGGGAGCGCCCGCACCACGTGCGCCTCGCGCCGATTGAGCCAGATCGAGTGCGGGTGGTCGGTGTCGCTCATGGCCTTCACGAAGACCTTGCCGCCGCCCTCGAGATCGAGCACCCCGGCAAAGCCAGGACTGAACCCGGTGGTCGCCGTTTCGGCGGCTAACACAGGCGCTCCCGCTAGGTCGCTGATGCGTGCTCGAACCTCGGCCGGCAGTTGCGACCACGTGAGCCGCGCGGGGTTGCTCGGCGCGGGAGAGGTCTGCGCGGCGCCTGGCGACTGTGGGCTCATCGGCCCAGGCTAGTCGCTCGTGCCCGCCGCAAGGCCCTCCCTGATGGCCTCCATCACGGACGAGTCGGCGAGCGTTGTCACGTCGCCCACAGGGCGGTTCTCGGCAACGTCGCGAAGCAGGCGGCGCATGATCTTGCCCGACCTCGTCTTGGGCACCTCGGCCACGACCAGGATGTCGCGCGGCTTCGCAAGTGGCCCGATCTGCTTGCGGACGTGGTTGCGCAGCGCGGTCGCGACGGCCTCGCCGTCGGTGGGGATGCCTTCCACGTCTGACCTCACGATGACGAACGCGACCACGGCCTGACCCGTAATCTCGTCGTTGGCACCCACGACGGCCGCCTCGGCTATCCACGGGTGGGATACGAGCGAGTGCTCGATCTCCGTGGTGGTGAGCCGGTGGCCCGATACATTCATCACGTCGTCCACGCGGCCAAGCAGCCACAGGTCCCCATCGATATCCTTCTTGGCGCCGTCGCCGGCAAAGTACATGCCGTCAAAGTGGTTCCAATACGTGGACTGGTAGCGGTGCCTGTCGCCCCAAATGCCGCGTAGCATCGACGGCCATGGCTCGGTGATGACCAGGTAGCCACCCTCGCCGTTGCGCACTGGCGAGCCGGCATCGTCCACTACCTCGACCGCAATCCCTGGGATGGCCGTCATGGCCGATCCTGGCTTGGTGGCGGTCACGCCCGGCAGGGGAGAGATGAGAATCGAGCCGGTCTCGGTCTGCCACCACGTGTCGACGATGGGGCAGCGGTCGCCGCCGATGACGTTGCGGTACCACATCCACGCCTCGGGGTTAATGGGTTCGCCCACTGATCCGAGCAGGCGCAACGACGTGAGGTCGTATTGGTCTGGGATCGCGTGGCCCCACTTCATGAACGTGCGGATCGCGGTAGGCGCTGTGTACAGGATGGTGACCTTGTACTCCTGGATGATCTCCCACCAGCGGCCCTCGTGCGGAGTGTTTGGGGTGCCTTCGTAAAGCACTTGGGTGGCGCCGTTGATCATCGGTCCGTACACGATGTAGCTGTGACCCGTGATCCAGCCGACGTCCGCGGTGCACCAATACACGTCGGTCTCCGGCTTGATGTCGAAGACGATCCTGTGGGTGTGCGCCGAACCCGTGAGGTAGCCGCCCGTCGTGTGGAACAGGCCCTTGGGCGTGCCCGTAGTGCCTGACGTGTAGAGGATGAAGAGTGGGTGCTCGGCATCGACCCATTCGGGCTCGTGCTCTGGAAGCTGGGGGTCGACCACGTCGTGCCACCACAGGTCGCGCCCCTCGGTCCACGCGGTCTCCTGTCCGGTGCGCCTGACCGTGAGAACGTGCTTGACCGACTCGCACGCGGTGGGGTGCTCGGCCGTGGGGGCGAGAGCCTCATCCACCAAGGGCTTCAGGGCGAGGTGGGCGCCGCGCCTGTTGCCGCCGTCGGCCGTGATGACAAGTTTGGCCTCCGCGTCGTCGATGCGCTGGCGCAGGCTCTCCGCGCTGAAGCCGCCAAAGATGACCGAGTGAATGGCGCCGATGCGCGCGCACGCGAGCATCGCGACGACGGCCTCGGGGATTTGCGGCAGGTAGATCGCGACGCGGTCCCCCTTGCCGATGCCGAGGCTCAGCAGCCCGTTGGCGGCACGTTGGACGCGGTCGAGCATGTCGGCATACGTAATGGTCTCGGTGTCGCCAGGCTCCCCGACGAAGTGGAAGGCGACGCGGTCGCCGCGGCCCTCGCGCACGTGGCGGTCGACGGCGTTGTCGCAAGCGTTGAGGGTGCCGTCATGGAACCAGCGCGCCACGGGGGCGTCTGACCAGTCGAGGATCTCGGTGAACGGCTGCTTCCACGCGAGGCGCAGTGCGGCCTCCCGCCAATACTCGAGCGTGTCGACCTTGGCCTTCTTGTATTCGTAGCCTGTCGCGTTTGCATGCGCGGCCATGCCTACCAGGGGCGCGAACGTGCGCGTCTCGGTGTGCAGGTTCTCGAGCGTGTGGCGGCTGGGTACGTGGCCGCCTGGGACATGGGCGTCTCTGACCATGCGGACAGACTATCTGGATACCCCCAGGGGTGGGCAACACGTGAGAGGGAGCCAGCGTCTGGCGGTCGCCGCGGTATGTGCGCCGCTGGTCCGTACCCCTACCGACATAGCAAAGCCCCCCTCCTCCACCGAAGCGGAAGAAGGGGGGCTTTGCGACTACTTGCTACGTACTACGCACGTACCTTGCGGGACACCAACACGGAACCGCTGGCGATGAGGAAAAGCGCCAGGCCAATGTATCCGCCGGTGTTGCTTGATGTGCCCGTAGAGGCGAGTGCCGCGGGGGCGAGTGCCGTGGGGACGAGTGCCGTGGGGACGAATGCGAAGCCCGTCGGCACGTCAGGACAGCTGGCAGATGGCACGTCAGTGAAAGCCCACGACTTCGTTCCAATGAGGGCGTAACCCTCAGTAGCGGAAGCCGTGATCGTGCGTACACCAAGGACCCAGCCGCCGTCCGTGTACATCACACCGGTGGTGGTCGGGATGGTCACCGTGTCGTTGTTGGGGAAACAGAGGGGAACAACGGTAGGCGCTTTAGGCGTGACGTCGCTCCCTGTGAGTTGGACAGGGCAGGTCGTAGCGCTATCGGTAAACGTCCACGACTTGGTACCGAGAAGGGTGAAGCCCTCCTGGGCCGTTGCGGTCACGGTGCGCTCGTTGTTTACCCAACCAGTGTCGGAGTAGGTCACCTCATCCGTGGACGGCGGAACGTCGACCACGTCGTTGTTGGGCCCACAGATTGGGGGATCAACCGCTACCGCGGCTACCGCAGCGCGTTCAACGTCGCAGTTTTCGTCAG
>JAYTGI010000353.1:0-9695 GCA_043733605.1 Demequina sp.
GGTCACACTCGCCGCTGACGGCAAGCCCTCCGTGTCCGTTGCGGGTGCGACCAAGCCGACCGATCTGGTCGCTCAGGATCTCATCACAGGCTCCGGCCCCGCGGTCGTCGAGGGTCAATCCCTGACAGTCCACTACACCGGTTGGGTGTGGGACGGCGCCCAGTTCGACTCGTCGTGGGACAAGGGCGCCCCTGCCACCTTCACCCTTGCCACCGGCAAGCTCATTGATGGATGGGTCAAGGGTCTCGTCGGCAAGAAGGTCGGTAGCCAGGTGCTCTTGGTCATTCCGCCGGCGCTCGGCTATGGGGCAGCGGGCCAGCCCCCGACAATCCCTGGTGATGCCACGCTCGTGTTCGTCGTGGACATCCTCGCGGCTAACTAACTCTTGCGTGCGCTTCGGCGGGGGCCATCCGCCCCCGCCGATGCCGCTCGCGCTGGCTGCGCATTGCGGGGACAGGCGCGTCAAGTGATATTCTGATGGTCGCTCCGCGAGGAGCGATGGGGCTATAGCGCAGTTGGTAGCGCGTCTCGTTCGCATCGAGAAGGTCAGGAGTTCGAATCTCCTTAGCTCCACCACCGAGGGCCGCCCGCGAGGGCGGCCCTTTTGCATACGCCGGTCGCTCTGAATCGTCCTCGGTTTGGTGCCGCTTTCTTTCGAGTCTGGAAGGAGGATGGACAACATGCCCAAGAGGATTTCGGAGGACACCAAGTAGCGTGCTGTGCGGTTGGTCCTTGACCATGTTGATGAGTATCCGAGCATGACTGTCGCGTGTCACACGGTCGCGTGTCAGACGGTCGCTGGCAGGCTGGGGTTCGGTGTTGAGTCGTTGCGACGGTGGGTGCGCCAGGCCCAGCTCACGTCCGTGGCGTTTGCCGAAACGCTCGCCCTGGTGGTCATCGCCAACGCGATGCGCCTCTTGCGACGCAGGCGATTCGATAGGGCCGCGCTGACGGGTTCACACCCGGTGTCGATCGAACGCTCACGTCAGAACGCGTGAAGTAACCGCACCACCGGCATGACAAACGGGCCGCCTCGCCAATCAAGCGAGGCGGCCCGTTTGCGTGAGTCAACCCAGGATGTCTAGCTACCTGAGCCGTTGCTGTAATACGTGACCTGTGCGGGGACGGTGGCCGTGCCCTGAGCGGTAGGTCCGGTGCCATTGATCACGTGCGCGTACACACCCGCGCCGCCAAGAGACACCGTCAATAGCGAGTGCATCTTCACACCAGGCACGTTTGGGACCTCGAAGCCGTTATCGACGGTGATCGAGGAGTCCGTGGTGAACACGCAGTACGAGCCAAGGCCCCAGGCCTCATGCTGCTGAACGTTGTCCGCTACCTTGTATGCCGCGTACCCGCGGATACCGTCGTGCGACCATGCCTGGACGCTCGGCGGGTCATAGGGCAGCTCGTTCTGGTAGAAAATGGTGCGTCCGCGTTCGCCGTTCCAGAGCGTGTTGTACTTCTGGAAGTGCTCGACAAACAGGCCATACCCGTTGACATCATCGCCATTGACAATCAGGCCATAGTCGGACGTGTTGACCGTCCATCCAATACCCTGACCGTGGTCACCGCGCCACAGCCACACGTGGTCGATCAGCGTGTTGTCCGCGTTGACGATCACGCCCGCATCGGTCTTGCCAGCGACGGCGCCACCTACGCGCACAAAGATGTCGCTCAGGGCGATCGGGTTATCGGTGTGGTCGATATGGGTGCCCTTGGTGCCCACTTCAAGCATGGCGGGGGACTTGTTCTCGCCTGCGTCGAAGAGCAACGCGGCGATACTCACTCCGTCGACATCGGCGACCGTCATGGCCGTCTGACCTGCCGTGGGAATGATCGTCGCGTAGCCAAGACCCATGACCACCGTGTTTGCCTTGGTGACCTTGATCGTTTCCGAGAGTCGGTAGATACCAGGAGTGAACAGCACGTTGATTCCCTGTGCAAGGGCCGCATTGATCGTCGCCGCGGTGTCGCCTGGCTTTGCGACATAGAACGTGTTCAGCGCAAGAGACTTGCCCGCCGTCGGGCCGTTCTCCCACGTTGTACCCGTCGTGCCGTTGCGCACCGCGGGAACGAATACTGCCCAGTCATTTGCGGCTGCGTTCCAGTAGATGTAGGGCTTCTCCTTCACTACCCCGGTGTTGGTGAGCGTGGTGACAGCAGGATTGGGGAAGGCGTTCGCGGGCGCATTCTTCACGCCAGAGAACGTCATGTTCCACAAGGTGCCGTCCCAGCCACCCACAAGGTTCGAGTCGCGTGTGTACCACTGCTGCTGGGTGTAGCCGTGGACCTGGCCCTCGATCTTGGAATCGGCAATGTAGCCACCCGACGCCCACCCGTAAGCGGATGAGTGCAGAGAGAGTGCGCCATTGACGTGAACGCGGCGCATCGGTGCCGCCTGGGAGACTGCCCAACGCTCATCGCCCGTGCTCGGCGTGATCTTGAGATTCTCCACGGAGCGCCAAAAGTTCTGCGTGGCGTTGCCGTTGAACCATTGGGCATCTGCCCATACGCCGCCGGTGATGTTGACATCGTCCGGGTTCTGGCCCGCACCGCTCACCGACGTGTAAAAGCCAACGTTGGCGTGAACGGGATAGGTGCCAGGCTTGAAGAGGAACTGGTAGCGTCCCTCACCAAACTGGGCCGTTTCCTGCTGAGTGAATGCAGCGTCAAGCTCCGACTGAATCACCGAGGTGGGTGTTGACGAGTCATAGATGTGGACGTTCGGGCCCAGGTCCCCTCCGGTGACGATCACCGGAAGTGGGTCCGTGGTGCGGTCTCCCAGATGCACACTGAACTCCCATAGCGAGTAGCCGTAACCGGTGCCGCGCTGGGTACCAGCAAGCCGCACGTAGCGGCCCGCGCCCGATGCGTCGATGTGCTGGTTGCCACCCGTGCCGGTCGTGACGGTCGCGATGGTTGACCAGCTTTGAGCGTTATCCGAGACCTGAATGGTGAAGGCCTTTCCATAGGCGCCTTCCCACTTGAGGTCGATTCCACAGACAGTGGACGTTTTGCCGAGGTCTACCTGAAGCCACTGACTATCTGTCGACAAGCTCGACCAGCGCGTGTCGGTATTGCCGTCTACGGCCGCGGACGCAGGGTAGTACGAGGCGGACTGAGTTGAGGACGCCGTCGCGGGCTTGCCGAGTGCGGCGTTATCGGTTGAGCAGGCGCCAGGCGTCGGGTCCGTACCGCCGCCCGGGGTGCCGCCTGGGGTGCCGAACACCTGAAGCTCCCAGAGTGAATACCCGTAACCGGTGGCACGCTGGTCGCCATCCAGGCGCACGAAACGGCCAACGGCACCGTTGAGTGCCACCACATCCGTTCCACCATCGCCCGATGTCACCGTTGCGGCGGTCGTCCAGTTCTGACCGTCTGCCGAGACCTGAATTTTGTAGGCCGACCCGTAGGCTGCCTCCCACTTAAGTTCCACCCGGTCGAGAGTGGCCGATGCCCCAAGGTCAACTTGGATCCATTCGTCATTAGTGAACTTTGACGACCAACGAGTGCCAAAGTCACCGTCCAGGGCGGAGCTTGCGGGCGTGGAGGCAGTGTTCTCGACGGACGATGCCGTGACGGGATGGCCCTGCGATAGCAGGGCGGGTGGCGCGGCGGCCGCTGGAATAGCCAGCACCCCCGCAACAAACGCTAAGGCGAGGCCCCCGGATACGGTGGCCCAACGTGTTAAGTGACGCACTTGCATTTTCTCTCCTTTGAGAATGGCCGAGGCCGGACGAATGGCGATCGCCACCCGTCCGACCTGCCGCGTGATGGGTTAGGGCAGTTCGAAAGCGGCGGTCAGTGCGGCGCCGCGTTGAGGCTTGTAGAGGTCGTACCCTTGCGGGTTGCACTGGAGCCCACCGTTAATGCAGTGAGTGACCAAAGCGTCGAGAATCTCTGGGTCCCATCCGTTCATGAAGTCGAAGTGCCATGACTGATCGGATCCGCTAGCCAGGTGGACCTGAGTCATGTCGCCTGAGACGGGCCACGCAATCTTGAACTCCAACATGGGTACCGGGACTGGGTGAGTCGTGGGGCATTCGCCATTGACCGGGTACGACATGTGGCTCTTGTGATCCGCCGAATCGAGGTGGATGCCATCCCAGCAGCTGGGCGCTTGGTAGCGCATGTTGAGTTGGCTTCATGCGCCAGATGGCGGCACGGTCCCCTCAGACAACCGGGCCTCGTTGGGTACCGGAGCTGAGGCACCGGTACCCAACGTCGGTCTCAGTTTTTGTACACTCCTATTTCGAAGAGGGAGTAGCCGTATTCGGTGCCACGACCGCTCAACGCGAGGCGCACGTAGCGTGCCGACGCCGAGACATCGAAGCTATCGATACCGCCATTCCCATCGGTCACTGAGTGAAGGTTTGTCCACGCCGAACCGTCGTTCGAGGTTTGAATCGTGTACGCCTTGCCGTATGCCGACTCCCACACCAGTTGCACGTGGTTGAAGGACTGGACGGAGCCAAGGTCGACTTGGATCCACTCGTTGTTTGTCCAGTTGCTCGTCCAGCGGGTTGCGGGATTGCCGTCGAACGCCTGCTTCGGTGTGAAGTCGCCGTTCCATGGATCGAAGCTCGACGCGCTCGCCGTCTTGCCCAGTGCGATGTTGGTGCCTGCGACGCTTGGGGCAACTACGCGGATGGACCGCGTGTCGACCCCTACGTTGCCCTTACCGTCCTCGGCGAAGATGTACACCTTCCACACACCCAGGGTCTCTGGTGCTGTGGCCTCGAACTTTCCGGGTGCAACTTGAGTGAAGGGGACAGATGCAAGCCCTCCGGCATTGTTGATGTACTTACTGTTGAGGAACATGACGTAATTGATCGCGTCCCCATCCGGATCGGTCACGTTAAGGTTGACCGTAAACTTTTTGCCCGCCACCACTGCGGTGGAACCAGGGATGTCCATGGAGTACATCTCCGGTGGCGTGTTCATCGCGTCGATGTTCTTGCCCCAGGTCTTAGCAAGTGCGTAGTAGCCAAGTCGCTTGTTACCTCCGGGGATGACGTTGAACCACACGCCGCCAAAGTCGCCTTCGAGGCCGTAGTGGAAGAATGTGGCACCGAGCCCCTTGTCCTTGTGTTCCATGATGCACTTCCATGAATCCACGTACGCGGCACCCTTTTCGATGTCGGTGGGTTCGTCGGGGATGCCGTTGATGTCGTCAGGCACCTCCCACTCGCCATCGGCACCGCCCTCGGTGATGATGTAAGGCAGGTCGTAGCCACCGTCTTCCCAGAACTTCGCGACTGAACATACGTCGCCGTAGGAGTTGAGTTGCAACAGGTCAAGGTCGGGAGAGTTCGCCTTGTAATAGGGCCATGCTCCCGTCCATGCGTCCGTTGAAGACACGGGGTGATCTGAATCGATCGCGTGAATGGCGATCGCTATCTCGTTGACGAAGGAGGTGTATGCGTTGCGTTCGGCCTCCAACTGGGCGCCGGAATAGCAACTACCCATACCGAGAATCGACTCATTGCCGACGGACCACATCAGGACGCCTGGGTGACCCTTGTAGGCGTTGACCTGATTGAGGATGTCTGCGCGCACCTGGGTCTTGTAATCGCTGGGTCCCTGGTACGAAACGCATCCACCGGAGCCCGGACCGCCACCAGGAACGAGCCAGAAGCCCATGATGACCCTTATCCCGTTCTTAGCCGCGGAATCAAGCAGCTTTACCGTGTCGGGGCCCGTGCCCCACGTACGCGTCGTATTCGCGCCCATGGCGACGAGGCCAGGCATGTATTGGTCGGCCGCCGCAAAGTCAGGACCCCACGTCAGTCCACGGACCGTGTAGGGACTTCCGTTGACTTCGAGGCGCCAGCCCTCGCCGTATTTCACAACCTCGACGTGGCTGGTCCCAGTTTGGGGTCCGCTTGTTCCGGCCCAGCCTGGATTGACGTAATCGGGGTAGGGGTTGGAAGGGTTTCCTCCGCCGCCCGTGCCGCTCCCGTTGCCCAGAACCGTGAACTCCCATAGCGAGTAGCCGTAACCCGTGCCACGCTGCACACCCTGGAAGCGGACGAATCGGGCGTTGCCATCGACCGTGAGCTCCTGGTGTCCACCCGTGCCGTTTGTCACGGTTGCCGCGGTCGACCACGAAGAGCCGTCGTTAGAAAGCTGAATCTTGAATGACTTTCCGTACGCGCCTTCCCAGTCGAGGTTGACGCCGCAGACGTTCTTGGCCTGGCCGAGGTCAACGGTGAGCGTGGCGTTATCCGTTGCGGTACTCGACCAACGCGTGTCAGCCTTGCCGTCGACGGCGTTGCTCGCGGGGTAGTACTGCTGGTTTTCATACGAGCTGGCCGATGCCGTGCCTGGGAGCGCCGCTGCGCCCGCAACGCATGCGCCAGTGCCGGGGCCTGTACCGCCTCCGTCCGTCGTGCCAGCGGTCCCAAAGACCTGGAATTCCCACAGCGAGTAGCCGTAGCCGGTCCCGCGCTTGATCCCGTGGAATCGCACGAACTTGCCTTGCGCTCCGTTGAGGGCGACCGTCTGGTTGGCTCCCGTGCCGTTTGTGACGGTCGCGGCTGTGGTCCACGCCGCACCGTCTGGGGACACCTGAATTTCAAACTCTTTGCCGTAGGCGCCTTCCCAGGCGAGGTCGACGCGAGTGAGTGTCGAGACTTGCGCGAGCTCGACGGTAAGCGTGGCGTCATCGGTAAAGGTCGAGCTCCAGCGAGTTCCCAGGCTGCCGTCGACCGCGGCCGTAGCCGGGGTGAAGCTGACGTTCTCTGTGGACGAGGCCGTGACGGGCCTTCCTTGAGAAAGCAGTGTGGGGGGATCTGCAAGTGCCGCCTGAGCGGGAACCACGAGCACTGGCGTGAGTAGTAGTGCCGCCAGCGTGCCGATAAGTAGGTTTCGGGTGCGACCTCTGGGTGAGGTCAGGAGGGATGAGGGATGAGCTTTCATGATGTTCCCTGTGTCGGTCGGTCCCGGTGGCGTATTGGCGTCTGCGTTGACGCCAACGACTTCCGGGTAGTTCGCCAGTGAACTGATCGGGGAAACATGGAAAGCGCTTTCCACGTTGATTCATTGTCACGAGGGAGAGCCCGGCTGTCAAAAGATACATTCGGCCACGAGCCGTTTCTGGTCCCAAATCCGGCGCAAGATGGCGCGCATTCGCCGTCAGGCGAAGAGCGTTTGTCTTGCGTGCTAGTTTGACGTTGTGAGCAGCACTGTCCGGCGCCGGAGGGGCGGTGATGAGGGACGTTGCACACTCGACGATGTCGCGCGCGCGGCAGGGGTGTCCCGAGCGACGGCCTCTCGCGTCGTCACCGGTAGTAGGCAAGTGACGCCCGAGGCCCATGCCGCGGTGACCGCGGCGCTTGCCCAGACAGGGTATATCCCCAACCAGGCGGCGCGGACTCTTGTGATGCGGCGTACGGGAGCCGTGGCGGTTGTTGTGTCCTCTGCTGGTGGCAACGAAGACGAGGATCAGGCCATTAGCCACGTTTTTAGTGATCCATTCTTTGGTGCGATTGTCACCGCGGCTGTGAGGGCCTTGCGCGCACGCGGCGTCCACCCGCTCCTGATGCTGGCCGATTCCCACCATGCGCGGGTCAGGGCACTCGAGTTCATTGCCGCCGGAAGCACCGACGGCACGCTACTCGTGAGCACGCACACGGATGACCCGATGCCACTCATGCTTGTGAACGCACGCCGCCCCATCGTGGCCTTTGCGCGCCCGGTGATGTCAACGCAGCTCAGTTACGTTGACGTGTCGGGTGGGGAAGGGGGGCGCATGGCCGCGCGGCACCTCATCGAGCGTGGACGGACTGTGCTCGGAGTCATTGGCGTGACTGGTGACTTTGCCATGCCGTCGATCACCGACCGCGTCACGGGCTTTCGCGAGCAAGCCGCGCAAAAGGGTATAGACCACGTTGCGCAAGCGGACGGCGACCTTACCGTCGATGGAGGTGCTGCCGCGGCGAGGCGGCTCTTGGCGGCGCACCCTGCGCTCAACGGGATCTTCAGTTGCAACGACTCGATGGCTGCGGGCGTGCTCCAAGCGTTGCGCGAGCTGGGCAGGGACGTACCAGGCGATGTGTCGGTCATCGGGTTCGATGACAGTTCCGTTGCCCTGCGTACAGTTCCTCCGCTGACCACGGTCCGCCAGCCCATGACTGCCATGGCGGAGCACATGGCGGACCTCCTCATGAACCGGATCGCAGAGCCGGATTTGGCGCCGATATCGGTGATTCTGACGCCGGAACTAGTGGTGCGGGAGTCGGCCTAGTCCACGCAATGCGGCGGGGGGTGGGGTAGGGATCCCCGGCCTTAGGTGGTCGTCCCGCGGCGGAAGTGCTCCCACAGGTCGATGTCCGCGTCAACTGCGTGGGCATCGATCGCCGTCAGCTCGTCATCACTGAACTCCAGGTTGCCAAGTGCCCCGAGGTTCTGTTCGAGCTGGGCCACGCTGCTCGCGCCAAGCATTAGGGAGGTTATGCGCTCGTCACGAAGCGCCCAGGCGAGCGCCATCTGTGCGAGCGACTGGGGCCTGTGGCGGAGCGAAAAGGCCTACAACGGCCCTTTTGAGGGGTCGCGGGCGCCCAGGTCCCGTGTTTCTCGACTACAGAGTTGCGATGTCTGGCAAGTCACTCCCGGTCACACATGGCGTGTCGCGGGGGAGACCGGACATGTGACGAAAGCCACCCTCGATTGGGGCCGATCAAGGATCGGAAAGCCCTGATAACTGTGGCATTCGAACATCGGCGATGTGCGTCTTGTTGAAAGCCTGACCGACAAGACATTGTGGGCGCTTCGTCCCGTTGAGGACCACCGATCCCTTTCTCAGAACCCGGTTTGTGGGGCCCTTTCTGGCCGATGCTTATTCCATGGGACAGCAGCCGCTGCGGTAAGCAGCCGGGGCGCTGTGCCTCGCGCTCGCCGCCGCCGTCGCGTCCGTGCCGCTCGGCACCGCGGCCGCGGGGAGTTCTCCGCGCCGGTGAAGGAAACTTGGTGGGCTCACGCGGTCAGCCAGTTGCCCGAGATGACAAGAATCGTGCACAAGCGCCACGTGATTGCGCTGGCCGATGCGAAGACCGCGCTCCGCGCAGATGTCCGGATCGCCCACGGTCTCTTCGAGTCTTCGAAGGGCAAGGCGACCGACGCGAACCGCAAACTGCTTGCGGGCGAGCACAATAGCGCCTACTCGCTCGTGATCGTGTCGGACGACGAGGTGGCTCCACTGTTGGAACAAGCACCGCTCGCGACGATCGTAGAGACGGTCAACGGTGAAGTGGCCGCTTGGGAAGAGGCCGAAGCGAAGCGCATTGCGGAGGAGGCCCGGATCGCAGCGAAGGCCGCCGCGGCGTCGGCTCAGGCCGCGGCCAACGTCAGCCACCCGAGCGGACGTAAGAGCGCAGCGGCACCCGCCGCTGGTGAGACCCCGCAACAGTACCTCGAGGGAATTGCCTCTTCCTACGGCGGGTCGATCTCGTGGACAGGCACACCGTGTGGATGCGCCGCAGGCGGCTGCTATCAAGGCGGATCGACGCTCTATGTATCGACTTCCCTGTACGACTCGTGGAGCGCCGCGAAGGGCAGTGGGCGCAACGTTGTCCTCCACGAGGCGAGCCACATGATCATTCAGGGGAAGTGCGGCACCGTCCTCCTTGGCGGCATGCGCTTTGAGAACGTGACCGATGCCTATTCGGTGCTGCTTGGCGGCGGTGGAACGG
>JAYTGI010000354.1:0-9676 GCA_043733605.1 Demequina sp.
TCGACGCCCTGGACTCGCTCTTGGATGAGATCGACGACACGATCCAGTCAAACGCCACGCAGTTTGTGCGGTCGTTTGTGCAAAAGGGCGGGCAGTAGCAACACATGATGCTCGGAGAGATCCCCACGCCACTCGACGTCGATCCTCGTCGCCGCATCCTGGGTCTTGAGACCGAGTTCGGCTTGCACTTTGATGCACCGAATGCCCGCGCCGTCACGCCCGAAGAGGTCGCGGGGCACTTGTTCCACTCGGTGGTGGAGTGGGGACGATCGTCGAACGTGTTTCTCACGAATGGTGCGCGGCTCTATATCGATGTGGGCGCGCATCCGGAGTATGCGACTGCCGAATGCGACTCCGTCACTCAATTGGTGGCACACGACAAGGCGGGCGAGCGCATCGTCCACGACCTCGTGGCGAGGGGAGAGGCGCGACTGAGGGCTGCGGGCGTTGAGGGTTCGATCTACCTCTACAAGAACAACACCGACTCCGCCGGCAACAGCTACGGCTGCCACGAGAACTACCTGGTGCGCAGGCGAGCGGACTTTAAGGCCTTTGCGTCGCTGCTGTTGCCCTTCTTTGTGAGCCGCCAGGTTGTCACGGGTTCGGGTTGCATCACGCGTACCCCTCAGGGGGCTCATTACAGCTTTTCTGCGCGGGCCGACCACATGTGGGAGGGCATGAGTTCGGCTACGACGCGTTCGCGCCCCATGATCAATACCAGGGATGAGCCACACGCTCACGCCGATTTGTATCGACGCATGCACGTGATCGTGGGCGACTCCACGATGGCCGAGCCGACGACCATGCTCAAAGTGGGAGCCACAGACCTCCTCTTGCGGATTCTCGAGGCTCGATTGACGCTGCCCGACCTCGCGTTGGCGAACGAGATGCAGGCAATTCGCGCCATTGCGCACGACGTCACAGGCGCGACCACGGTGGAACTCGCCGATGGCAGACACATGACGGCGGCCGACCTCCAGGAGGCGTGTCTCGAAGCGGTAACGGATCACGTGGACGGGGTGATCGAACGCACGGACGAGGTGGACGCGATTCTCGACCTATGGGAGCGGGGCGTCAGCGCGGTGCGCAATCAGGATCCCAGCGGCGTCGACACCGAGATCGAATGGGCGATCAAGCGACGCCTGATCGAGCGGTACAAGGAACGGTTGGGTTGCGAACTCGACGATCCGCGGCTCGCGCGCCTGGAAATGGCGTATCACGATGTGTCTCCCACTCGGGGAGTGTTCAATCGCCTCCAGGTCGATGGGTTGGTCAAGCGAGTCGTCGAAGAGCAAGACATCCTCGACGCGATGACGCAGCCGCCTGCCACGACACGCGCGGCGCTCCGGGGGCGGTTCGTGACGGCAGCACTCGAGTCGGGACTCGACTACACGGTCGACTGGGTGCACCTCAAGTTCTCGGGAACCGAGCCGCGAACCGTGCTCCTCAAGGACCCCTTTAGGAACGTCGACGAACGGGTCGACGTTCTCTTGGCGGCGCTCGACGGGTAGCGAGCGCCCTTAGAATGGTGCGCCTGTCCTTGGAGGATTTCATGAGTCGTGTTGTTGCTGCCTTGATGGCCGCAGCGCTCTTGCTCTCTGGCTGCTCGGGGCGCACGGGGGCGGACGCGAGTGTTTCGCCGACGGTGGGAGACATTGCGCTCATCTCGCTGGGGGCCTCCGACACTCTTGCGCCCAAGATCACCTGGCCCGCAGGTCTCAAGTTCGAGATGTCCCAATCTAAGGTCGTGTTGCAAGGCAACGGCACCCCACTCGTGGATGGTCAGCCGCTCTTGCTCGATGTGTTTGTGGAGTCCCTCACCACGGGCGCGGTGCTCAAGAACACGTTTGACCGGTTGCCACAGTCGTACCTGTTGGCCCCCGAACTGCTTGGCGACGACGTTTACAAACTCCTTCTCACAGCGCGGGTGGGCGCACGGGTCCTATCCGTTGCTCCTCCGCAGGGCGAGTTTGACGGAGAAACGGCGATCGTGATCGTGATCGATGTGCTGTCCGACAAGGCGACGGGCGAGACGGTTGCCGCGAGTCCCGACCTTCCCACAGTGACGTCGGAGCCGACGGGCGAACCGAACATCGTGCTCAACAGCAGCAAAGACCTGCCAGTGGGGCCGTCGATCTCCACGTTGATTCGGGGAGACGGCGCACAGGTCGAAAAGGGGTCATTCATCGTTGCGCAGTTCAAAGCGATCTATACGACCGATGGCGAGAAGGACGGAAAGTCATGGAAGGCAGGCGACGTGAGGCAGTCGACCTGGCCGCCGGAGCAGGCGCCTTTCGAGGGTCAGATCGGTGTGGGGAAGGCCTTGAGAGCGTGGGATGAGGGCCTCATTGACCAGACCGCGGGTTCGCGCGTGATGCTCGTGGTTCCCGAAGAGTCGGGATATCCGGGCGCGGGCACGCTGATCTACGTGATCGACATCCTCGACGTGTGGAACGAGGACTCGTAGTGGGAGTGGCCATCAGGGTCATTCCCTGTCTCGATGTCGACGCCGGGCGGGTCGTCAAGGGCGTGAATTTCGTGAACCTTCGCGACGCTGGCGATCCCGTCGAGCTGGCTGCGCGCTATGGCGCCGAGGGCGCAGATGAACTGACCTTCCTCGACGTGACAGCTTCTTCGGCTGGACGCGACACGATGCTCGACGTGGTGCGCCGCACCGCCGAGCAGGTTTTTGTCCCGCTCACCGTGGGCGGAGGAGTGCGTTCTTGCGACGATGTTGATAGCCTCCTCAGAGCGGGCGCGGACAAAGTGGGCGTGAATACGGCTGCAGTCGCGCGACCTGAGTTGATCTTGGAGATCGCGCGAAGGTTTGGTAACCAGGTTTTGGTTCTCTCCGTCGACGCGCGTCGATGTGTGGGTGGCACTGTGACTCCCTCGGGCTACGAGGTGACGACACATGGTGGACGCCGTGGCACGGGGATCGACGCGATCGAGTGGGCACGAAGGGGGGCCGAGTTGGGCGCGGGAGAAATCCTGCTGAACTCGATGGACGCCGACGGCACCACGGGAGGATTTGACATTCACATGATCAAGGAAGTGCGTGACGCAGTGTCTGTACCACTTATTGCCTCAGGGGGCGCTGGGCGCCCGGAAGACTTCATTGCGGCGGTCAATGCGGGCGCCAATGCCGTGCTCGCGGCGAGCGTGTTCCACTTTGGGACGCTGTCGATTAGCCAGGTCAAGGACGCGATGCGGGCAGCCGACATCGCGGTCAGGTGAGCGGGGCCAAGCGGGCAGAATACGAGCTGAACGGGTCCTACGCACGTAAGACCTTCCAGCTCCTTGGTCACGCTTTGCGCGCCGAACCGCGACGCTTCGCCGTGTCGATCTCCGCTGCGGGTCTGTTCGGCATCGTGACGGTCGCATTCGGCTCATTGCTGGGCGTGATCGTCGACGACGTCATCATTCCTGCTATCAGGCGTGAGCCCATCCAAGGCTGGTTCGGAGAGCAGACGCAGTCCGGGTCGAAGGCGGTCCTGATTGCGGGCGGGATGTTCATTGCGATCGGCCTCATCAACTCGGTCCTCATCGCCATCCGCCGTGCGGTGCAGGGAAGTGCGGTCGCGGGCGTCGGCGCGCGTCACCGTACCGTGGTGGCCGATGCGATTGCCTCCCTTCCGCTGGGTTGGCACAGGGCCAACCCAGCGGGCCGCATGCTCTCGGCCATGTCCTCTGACTCGGAGACGGCCACCAACCCGCTTCATCCGCTGGCCTTCACGGTGGGCTCATTCACGATGATGATTGCGGCTGGATACCGGCTGGCCATCATGGACGGGTGGCTCGCCATCACGGCCATGATGGTGATCCCCGCCGTTTTGGCGGTCAACGTGGTCTACGAGCGCGTGATCAGCCCCCTGTGGGATGCGGGTCAGAGCCTGCGTGCCGAGGTGTCGACTATCGCTCACGAGTCATTCGAGGGTGGCACCGTGGTCAAGGCGCTCGGCGCGGAACAGATCGAATCGGAGCGTTTTGCGGTACAGGTCGATGGTCTTCGCGACGCGGACACGCGAGTGGGTGCGGTGTCGAGTTGGTTTGAGCCGCTCATGGATTCGATGGTCCCGCTGAGCTCGCTCGCCATCATGATCGTGGGAGCGCACCGCGCCGCCGCAGGGGCCGTGTCGGTCGGCGACGTCGTCGCGGCCATCTACCTGCTGGCCCTGCTTGCCGTGCCGATTCGCGGCATCGGCTGGGTGCTTGGGCAGATGCCGTCTGCGCTCGTGTCGTTCCAGCGCGTGTCGCGCATCTCCGCGGCCGCTACCGAGGTCGACGAACCAGGACATGTGGCCCTTTCACGCGAGGGTGCAGGGCACCTGGGATTCAGGGGCGCGCACGTGGGTGCGGATGATGGCGATGGGAATCCAGTGGTAATCGTGCGCGATGTAACCCTCGACCTGGCGCCGGGCACCGTCACCGCGCTTGTGGGAGCCACAGGAGCAGGAAAGACAACTGTGGCACTGGCCGCGGCGCGCTTGTCGCGCGCCCTCAAGGGTGAGGTGATCCTCGACGACTCCAACATCGAGGTGATCGAGTCGCTCGGCAGTCACGTCGCTCTTGTGCCGCAAACGGCATTCGTGTTTTCAGGGACGGTGCGCGACAACGTCACGCTCGGCGACGAATATGAGGACGAGGCCGTGTGGCTCGCGCTCAAGAGAGCGGCGATCGACGACGTGGTCGCAGGGCTTCACCAGCACGGCAATGGGCTCGATGCCACGCTTGAGGAGCGCGGCATGAACCTATCGGGCGGGCAGCGGCAACGCATCGCGATTGCGCGTGCGCTCGTGCGTGAGCCTCGCGTCCTGGTGTTGGATGACGCGACCTCAGCGGTAGACCCAGGCGTGGAACAGGAGATCCTCGCGGCGCTTCGCGCAGACGGTCGCGGCCCCACGGTGTTGCTCATCGCGTACAGGCTCGCATCGATCATGCTCGCCGACAGGATCATTCACGTCGACAACGGACGGGTTGTTGATGCGGGAACTCACGACGAACTGGTAGCGCGAGACCCGGGCTACAAAGAACTTGTCACCGCCTACGAACAGGACTCGCTGCGCAGGCGCGAGGAGAGCGCGGGGACCGAGTCATGACCGATATTGACCTGACCAAGGAAGGTCACGACGACTTCGAGAAGCGCATCGGCCTGCGGGAGACGTTCCGTCGCGGTCTCGCGATCTCTCCCGAGATTCGCAAGGGACTGGGCGTGACGATTGCGCTTGCCGCAGTGGCCGCATCAGCTCGCGCCACGATTCCCTACCTGACGCAACGCGTGACCGATGAGGGACTGCTTGCGCCGGATGGAGTGAACCTGTCGCTTGTGCACAACCTCGTCGCTGGCGGTGCGGTCGTGGTGCTGATCTCGATGCTTGTCGAGTGGCGGGTCCGCAGACGCATGGTGATCGCCGCGGAGGCCGGCCTCGCGACGTTGCGCAAGAGAGCCTTCGACAACGTGCACAAGCTCTCCGTCCTGACCCAAAACTCGGAGAAGCGCGGGCGCTACGTGTCGCGAGTGACCGGCGATGTCGACACCATGAGGGATCTCATGCAGTGGACGGGCGCCGGAATGATGGTTGCGGCGCTCGAGTCGACCGTGGTGCTGGTGGTTATGGCGATCTATTCGTGGCAACTTGCTCTGGTCGTGGTGGGATGCTACATCCCGCTACTCGCAGTGACGCTGCGGGTACAACCGATCATTCGCAGGGCGTTCGGCGACATCAGGGCGCGCATGGCGGACCTGCTTGGCCGCACCTCGGAGCAGTTGGTGGGCGTTTCGACCATTCGTTCGTACGGCGTTCAGGGTCGGATGCGCCAGCGACTGCGCGACGAGATCGATGGCATCGCCAAGCGTGAGCGCCGCGCCGCGTGGCTCTCGTCTGCGAGCTTCTCGATGACGGCGTTCGGGCAGTCCTTCGCCACCGGGGCCGCGCTCGTCGTTGGCACCGCTCTGGGGGTCAAGGGCACGCTGTCGGTTGGCACCGTCGCGGCGTTTGCGTTGCTCGTGTACATGTTCTCGGGTCCGCTCATGTGGATCATCGAGATGCTCGCCGAGATGCAGCGCGCGCTCGTGGGTTGGCAACGGGTCATCGAACTGGTCGACGCCGAGGCGACAGTGGCCGATCCGGAAGAACCGGTAACGCTGCCGCCAGGCACGCTGGACCTCACCGTCGAGGACATTCATCTCACATACGAGGGTGAAGACGAGGTGCTCAAGGGAGTCTCGTTCGCCGTGCCTGCGGGAAAGAGGCTCGCGATCGTCGGCCAGACGGGGTCGGGAAAGACCTCGCTTGCGAGGCTCATGTCGCGCTTTTTCGATCCCAGTGAGGGTCGGGTTGCTCTTGCAGGCATCGACGTGAGAGATGTGGCGTTCTCGGAATTGCGGCACCGACTCGCCGTCGTTCCACAAGAGGGCTTCCTCTTTGACGGCACCATCGGCGACAACCTTCGCTACTCGCGCCCAGACGCCTCCGATGACGAGCTGAGGGACGCGGGAGCGGCGGCGTTCAAGGAGTTGGGCCTCGAGGCGTGGCTGGATGGCACGTCTGGCGGTCTCGACACCCCCGTGGGCACGCGCGGCGATCTCTTGAGCGCGGGGGAGAGGCAGTTGGTGAGCATCGCGCGCGCTTACTTGCGCGACCCAGATGTGCTGATTCTCGACGAGGCAACCTCGGCGGTCGACCCGTCCACGGAGGTGCGCATTTCGCGCGCCCTCGAGGCGCTCATGAGTGGACGTACCGCAGTGGTGATCGCGCACCGTTTGTCCACCGCAGAACGGGCCGATCTGGTGGCCGTCATGGACCACGGAGAGCTTGTTGAGTTCGGAACCCACGCTCAGCTGGTGAGGGCTGGCGGCGCATACGAACGGCTTCACCGCGCGTGGGTCGTCCAAACCAGGGATTAGGACACCCTTCTCACGGCGGAGCCAGGCTTGCGAGCGTGCGAAGATAGGCGCCATGCGTCTGGCTCAAGAGATCGCCCAACGTCTCAAACGCAATGAGGCGGGGCTCGTGTGTGCCGTGGTTCAGGAAGCGTCGACGGGCCGAGTGTTGATGGTCGCGTGGATGAGCGACGGTGCGCTCGCCGAAACCCTGGCGACGGGATGCGGTGTCTACTGGAGCCGCAGCAGGAGTCAGATGTGGCGCAAGGGCGACACCTCCGGACACGTGCAGAGGGTGCTGAGCGCCCAGATCGATTGCGACGGCGACGCCATCCTGTTACAGGTCGAGCAAGACGGCGCCGCGTGCCACACAGGCAAGCACTCGTGCTTTGACGCGGGCGGAGCATTGCCGGTCGTCGTTGGCGGCGCGTCATGACAGGTGCCACGGTGGGGGCCGTAGCGCTCGAGTGGGGCGACACGTGGCCGAGCAGGGACGAGTTTGTCGCTCTGGGTGCGACGCACCGCGTGGTTCCCGTAGCAAGGCGCTTGCTGGCCGATGGCTGGACGCCTGTCGCGGTCTACGCCGCTTTGGCACAGTCGAGGCCAGGCACCTTCATACTCGAATCCGCCGAGCCTGACGGAACGCGTTCGCGCTACTCTTTCATCGGCGTGCGATCGGGGGCATCGTTGACGATTGTGGGCGATCAAGCTCGCTGGTCGGGGGACGTGCCGTTCGGGCTCACCGATGGCAAGCCACTCGACGCCATTCGCTCCGCTCTCGAGCTCCTTGCATCCGAGCACATCGAGGGCTTGCCTCCCCTCACGGGCGGCCTCGTGGGGGCGCTCGGCTGGGACATCGTCAGGCAATGGGAACCCACGCTTCCCGCCGATGCCGAGCGAGAACTCGACGTTCCCGACGCGCTCCTGATGCTTGCCACGGACCTGGCGGTTCTGGACCACATCGACGGTTCGGTATGGCTCATCGCCAACGCCGTGAATTCCGATGCGCGCCCCACGGGGATCGACGCCGCGTACTCGTCCGCGGTGTCCCGCATCGACGCGATGGAGGCCGCGCTCGCCGCGGCGCCAAGGCTGCCCGCGATGGTGATCGACGCGTCGCTTCCTGAGGGCGTCGTGACTCAGCGGTCTGGCGTCGGCGAGTACGAAAAGATGGTGAAATTCGCGAAGGAGTCGATTCGCGAAGGCGATGTCTTCCAGGTCGTGCCCTCGCAGCGATTTGACGCCGAGTGCTCGGCGAGCGCCTTCGATGTGTACCGCGTGCTCAGGACCCTCAATCCGAGCCCGTACATGTACTACCTGGAGTGCAAGGATGCCGACGGTCGAGAGTTTGCCATCGTTGGCGCGAGTCCCGAATCGCTTGTCACGGTCAAGAATCGGTCGGTGCTGACCTACCCCATCGCTGGGTCGCGCCCGCGGGGCCGGACACCCGAACTCGACAAGGCGCTCGAGGTGGAACTGCTCGCGGACCCGAAAGAGGCGGCGGAGCACATCATGCTCGTCGATCTCTCGCGCAACGACCTCGTCAAGGTGTGCGAGCCCACATCGGTCGAAGTGGTGGAGTTCATGGCGATCAATCGATACAGCCACATCATGCACATCTGTTCGACAGTCGTTGGCACCCTCGAGGCCGAGGCGACCGCACTTGACGCCTTCGTCGCAACCTTCCCTGCGGGGACGCTTTCGGGAGCCCCCAAGCCGCGTGCGATTGCCTTGATTGACGAGCTCGAGTCAGTGCGGCGTGGCTTCTATGGAGGGGCCATCGGCTATTTCGATTTCGCGGGAAACATGGATCTCGCGATCGCGATTCGCACCGCGGTCGTCAAGGACGGAGTCGCGCACGTGCAGGCAGGTGGCGGGATCGTTGCCGATTCTGTGCCCGCGACAGAGGCACAAGAGACACGAGACAAGGCGGCCGCAATGTTGCGTGCAGTCTCGCGCGCAAACCTGTTGGTGCCAGCAACTTCTCGCTAGACTTTCGACCAGTTCCCAAAGGAGTGATCATGTCTTCCCCGAAGTTTGAACCCCATCACCTGCCAGACGTCGCGCCCGGCAACCACGGACGTACGGTCGCCGGATGGATGACGAATGGCCTCATCGTTCTTGGTGCGCTTGTCGCCGGGATTGGATTTATGATCCCGCAGTTCACCCTTGTGTGGGTGGGTGCGGGTGTAGTTGTCGTCGCCCTGGCAGTTGGTGCGACGCTGCGTGCGCTCGGATTCGGGCAACCGCTCAAGTAAGCGGCGCGTTTTTGCGCTACCACATCATCAAAGGAGATCGCAGATGTCTGAAATTCCACCTCCCCCCTCGATGCCCCCGTCGATGCCGCCGTCGATGCCGCCGCAGATGCCGCCGCAGATGCCGCCGCAGATGCCGCCGAACATGGGCATGCCTCAGCAGTCGACGCCCGGTAAGGGCATGGCCATCGCCTCGTTGATCCTCGGTGTCGTGTCGTTGGCACTGTGCCTCTACTGGTTCATTGCGTTGCCCGCCGGCATCGTTGCGGTGGTCCTTGGTGTGATCTCGCGCAAGCGAGGAGTTGGTGCAGGCCTCGCTCTCGCCGGCATCATCACAGGAGCCCTTGGCGCGGTGTTCGCCTTGATCATCGCGATCCTGGCCCTCTCAGGTGGCGGCTTCCTCAAGAGCTACTGCGACGACAACCCCGACAACGCGTACTGCCAGCAGCAGAACTACTAATGGTTGACCTGATTGGTGCGTCGACCCTGCTTCGTGCAGAGTCGACGCACCGTCGGGCCTCGACCGCTTCGCTTGCAT
>JAYTGI010000355.1:0-3593 GCA_043733605.1 Demequina sp.
GGTCGATGGGCCCTCTGGGGTGTCGAGGGCCTCCGAGTACTCGATCGCCTGCTTGGCCGCCCACCTGAAGATTTTCACCTTACCGCCCGCGGCAGCGCGCTGTTCGGCTGCGTTGTAGATCTTCTCGAACACGCGAGGAACGGCCAGCACGAGCGTCGGCTTGAAGGTTCCGAAGTAGGGCACTAGCTTCTTCGCATCGGGACAGAAGCCCACTACCGTGCCCGACGCGATGAGCGCCACCTCGACAAGCCTCGCGAGGGAGTGTGCGAGGGTCAGGAATAGGACGGTCGACGCCCCGTCCTCGAACAGCACGTCGGGAAGGACATTCTGAACGCCGCGGACTTGAGCCGAGAAGTTGAGATGCGTCAGGCGCACACCCTTGGGCCGGCCAGTGGTTCCCGACGTGTAGATGATCGTCGCGAGGTCATCGGGCCCCGGTCGCTCGGTGCGCGTGGACAGTTCCGTGTCGCTGACTCGGGCTCCATCGGCGACGAGTGCGGGAATCGCGCCCTTGTCGATGACCTCGATCGCCAGGAGGGGCGATTCGGAGTCGGAGGCGACGCTTCTGGCCATCGCCGCGTGTGCCTCGGTTTCCACGAAGAGGGTGCGGACGGCAGCGTCGGATGTGATCCAGTCGATCTGCGAGGGCGACGAGGTGTCGTAGATGGGCACAGGAATCGCGCCCGCGGACCAGATGGCAAAGTCGAGGATGGTCCACTCATACCTGGTACGGCACATAATGCCTACGGACTCGCCGGGAGCAATTCCCCTTGCGATGAGGCCCTTGGCCACTGACGCAACGTGAGCGGTAGCCTCGGCACCAGTGACGGAGATCCATTCGTCGTCGCTGTCGGTGTAGCGCATCACCACTTTGTTCGCGTTCAGGCGCCAAGAGGCTGTCACCAACGCCATGATGTTGCGCGCCTCGGAAACTACGACCATGTCTGACTCCATTGGCAAGGCGAGAGGTTGCGCTCACGATACCCTCGACGGAGAGGTTTTCAAGCATTTTCGAAGGGGTAGAAGTGGACGCCGTAGGAGTCGATATCGGGGGGACCAAAATCGCGGTAGGAGTGGTCGACCCTTCGGGGCGCATCCTCGCGAAGGTCCGTCGTCCCACTCAGCCGGAGGATCCGGCGAGTATCGACGCGGCGATCGCCGATGCTATCGCTGAGCTTTCCCGCACGTATGACATCAAAGCCGTCGGCGTCGCCGCCGCAGGGTTTGCAAGTTCCGACCGCAATCACATGACGTTTGCGCCCAACATTGCGTGGCGTGACTATCCGTTGGGTGACAACATTCGCGCGCTGCTCGGCAAGGACGGCGTGACAGTGGTTGTCGAGAACGACGCCAACGCCGCCGGTTGGGCCGAGTACGCGTATGGGGCGGGCAAAGGCACCACCACGATGGTGATGCTCACGATCGGCACGGGACTCGGCGCCGCGATGGTCGTCAACGGCGAGCTCGTGCGCGGCGCATACGGGTTCGCGGCCGAGCTTGGCCACGTATGCCTTGTTCCCGACGGCCTCCCATGTGGGTGCGGACAGCGGGGCTGCTGGGAGCAGTACGCGTCGGGATCCGCTCTGACGCGCGAGGCACGCCGAGCGGCCGTCGATCGGTCCGTCAGGGCCGCGACACTCTTGGCGAAGGCGGGTGGCGACCCTGCAGCCATCAAGGGCCCGCACGTCACTCAAGCGGCGATGGAGGGCGATGAGCTCGCGATTGAGCTTCTTCATGACCTCGGAACCGCGATCGGCGAGGGCTGTGCCTCGGTCGCCGCCGTTCTCGACCCTGAGGTGTTTGTCATCGGAGGAGGCGTGATCGCCGCAGGTGATCTTATGCTGGGACCAGCGAGGGAGGCGTTTGCTAGGCACCTCACCGCGAGTGGTCACAGGCCCTTGGCTCCGATTGTCGCGGCCGACATGGCGAACGACGCAGGGATCGTTGGGGCGGCCGCGCTCGCACGCGAGGCTGTCCCGCTGGAATTCTGAACTCTCTTCCTAGATTGAGGATGTGAGGACCGATGTACTACAAGTTGTTCAAGCACGTGTTGCTTGGCCCCGGACTCAAGGCGTATTACCACCCGTGGGTCGAGGGTCTCGAGAACGTACCCAAAGACGGCGCGGCGATCCTCGCGTCGAACCACCTTTCGTTCTCCGATTCGATCTTCTTGCCGCTCGTGTTGAAGCGCAAAGTGGTGTTCCTCGGCAAGGCCGAGTACTTCACGGGCAAGGGCGTCAAGGGCGCCGCCACCAGGGCATTCATGGCGGGCGTTGGCACCATCCCAGTGCATCGTGGTGGCGGGCGCTCGTCCGAGGCCGCTTTGCGCACGGGCATGCAGGTTCTCGACGCAGGTGAACTCCTTGGCATCTATCCCGAAGGCACAAGGAGCCAAGATGGCAGGCTCTATCGGGGTAAGACGGGGGTCGCACGCTTGGCAATCGAGGCGGGAGTGTCCGTGGTGCCCGTCGCGATGATCGGCACCGATGTGGCCCAGCCAGTTGGGCAGAAGGTTCCTTCTCGCGTCGAGATCGGGGTGCGCATCGGCAAGCCCATCGATATCTCGGCGTACAAAGGTCGCCAGGATGATCGCGAGGCGCTGCGCGAACTCACCGACAAGGTCATGGCCGAGATTGGGAAACTCTCGGGCCAGGAATACGTCGACAGAGACTCGGCGCAGTACAAGCGCGCTCTTGCCGTGGCCGCACGCGAAGCGCGTGCAGAGGGCGACACCTAGCACTACTGCGGGACCTGTGTCGCGCCGGTTTGACCGCCGCTCACCCCTAGAATGAGCGGGAAACTCCTCATCCGAAAGGCTTGTCGCATGTCCGTTCGTCGCGTTGCGCTACTCACCGCAGGTGGCTTTGCCCCTTGCCTCTCCTCGGCAGTCGGCGGTCTTATTAGCCGCTACACCGAGATCGCGCCCGAGATCGAGATCATCGCGTACGAGCATGGCTACTGGGGCCTGCTGCAGGGCAAGAAGATCGTCATCTCCGAGGTGGTGCGCGAGAAGGCGGCTGTGCTGCATCACTTCGGGGGTTCGCCGATCGGCAACTCGCGAGTGAAGCTCACCAACGCGGCCGACTGCGTGAAGCGCGGCCTCGTCAAGGAGGGCCAGAACCCCCTGCAGGTAGCCGCGGACCAACTCAAGGCCGACGGTGTCGATGTGCTCCATACGATCGGCGGCGACGACACGAACACGACTGCAGCCGACCTCGCCGCGTACCTGCACGAGAACAACTACGACCTGACCGTCGTTGGCCTTCCCAAGACGATCGACAACGACGTGGTGCCCATCAAGCAGTCGCTCGGCGCATGGTCGGCGGCCGAGCAGGCGTCGGTCTTCGCACAGAACGTGATCGGCGAGCACCGCTCGGGACCGCGTATGCTCATCGTTCACGAGGTCATGGGCCGCTCGTGCGGCTGGCTCACGGCGGCCGCGGCCATGAAGTACCGCGAGTGGCTGAACACGCAGGAGTTCTTGCCCGAGATCGGCCTGACGAAGGGCCGCTGGGACATTCACGCCGTGTACATCCCCGAGGTATCGATCGACCTTGACGCAGAGGCCGACAGACTCAAGGCGATCATGGACA
>JAYTGI010000356.1:0-3573 GCA_043733605.1 Demequina sp.
GCCGCCGCGACCACCGCATGACGCTCGTGGGTGGTCGTGAACGCATAGGTCCGCTCGCAGCCAGGGGTCCGTGGCTGCTCGCGCGCCGTGAGCGCCACCGCTCCGTGCGCCCCGAGGGCGACGATGCTCCACTCGAGACACAGCGGGTCGCCTGGGAGCAGGTCCGCGAGGTGCGCGCCAGGAATGCGAAGGTCAGTGACGGACTCCCCAAGCATCCCGACAACTGGAAGCATTTGCGCGAATCGCGCAAACCTGTCGCTCGTACTCGGCGGCACATGGCGCACGTGCTGCACGGTCGCCAGCAGGATGGCGGGAAGGTGCGAGCGCGCCACCGAGGCCTCGACCGCAAGCGACAAGGGCACCAGCATGTCTCCGCAGGCGACGTGCGTCGCCTTATGCCTCGAGATCACGGAGAACGGCGTGTCCGTGGCCCTGCGAGGAGCCGTGTGTGGCGGAGGACAGAAGCGTAACGGAGACTCGGCGACCTGCTCTGGCCACGTGGGGCCCGGATGCCCCCACAACGACCCTTGACCGAGGCTGGCGCCCAACAGGCGAGCCCTCATGAGATCTTCCTGCGTCTCGATGCCCCCTGCGATCACCGAGGCGCCCACCGACTCGGCGTAGGCGGCGACGGCCCCGGCCACGTGGAGACCGTCGGGGTCCGCGTAGTCCCGCAACAAGCTCATGTCGAGCTTGACAACTCCAGGGCGGATCACCTCGAGCAAGGCGAGGGACTGCGGGTTGGTGCCAACATCGTCGACGGCGATCGGATAGCCCTTCATGTGAAGCGTCTCCGTGGCTCTCAGCAGGCCTGCAGGGTCGGCCGCCAAGGTCCTCTCTGTCACCTCCACGACGACGTGCAGGCCCTTTCCCCGCCGCTCGAGTATCGCGATGACCTCGGCCGTGCGGTTCACAAGGGTAGAAGGCTCGACGTTCACGAGAAGCACCCCGCGGCCAGACGCTCCGGCGGCGGCGACCGCGCACGTCAGCGCGGCGAGATCCAACTCCGCGAGGGCTCCGTGCGCCCCGGCCCACGCGAGAAGCTCGAGCGGGGGGACGGCGCGACCAGCGACATCGGCGCGGAGCAGGGCCTCGGCGCCAAGCACGTCGCCGGAGTCGAGGCTCACGACGGGTTGGAATGCGGTGCGGAGGCGAGCAGACCTCAGGCGATCAGATCCCAGGCGAGCGGCCTCGCGGCGCTCCGCGCCGATCGAGTGGGCTGCCGTAGACGACGTTGTCAGTAGCATGGTGGACTCATCGGTAGTAAACCACCTGGAATAAGGCTTCTTCGACTCACTTTCGACGACACCGATCGACTCGACCGCCCACATAACAAAGGCCGCCCACGCCTAGGCGCAAGCGGCCGTTGTCATCAACGAACAGGGATGAGTGGAGATGGCGGGAATCGAACCCGCGTCCGCATGTGCAAAAACAAGACTTCTCCGGGCGCAGCCTGAGATCTATTTCTCGGCCCCCCTCCCGCATCAGGCAAGCAAGTGGGATGGGCCCAGTCACAGTGCAAGTCCCGGTTGTCGCTGTGACGCCAGCAACCAGCAAGTTCTCTAGATGACGCCAGGAACTAGGTCGAGAACATACCTAGGCTGACGGACTTCATTGCGCTCGCTTAAGCAGCGAGGGCGAAGTCGGTGCGCTTAGTTTCGGCACCTATAGTTTGCTGGGGGCGTTCACAAGATAACCCAGCATCCTTGGCCCGCTTCTCTCGCAATACACACACACGTCGAAACCGATCATCCCCTGTGGAGTTGTAGTACCACTCTACCTGGGGGATCCGACGGCGCCTAGCCCCTGGGCCGAGCGTCCTCGATGAGGTGTGCATCGGCGCCGTGAGAAGCGTCCTCCGAGCGGCTCTTGCCAGCTACGTAGGCGTAAGCAAAGCCGATGACGAGGCCTCCCCCGACGACGTTTCCAGCCCCCACCGTGAGCATGTTGAGGCCGAAGTCCCCCCAGGTCACGTCGACTCCCCCGCCGAGGAGGCCGATCGCGAAGGTGGTCATGTTCGCGACCACGTGCTCGAAGCCGGAAGCGACGAAGCCAAGCACGCACCAAAAGATGATGATGGCCTTGCCTGCCTCGCTCTTTAGTCGGGCCCCGGCCCACACGGCGCACGAGACGAGCACGTTACACAAGACCCCGCGCCAAAAGAGTTCGACCGGCGTGTGCTCGATCTTGGCCGTGAGGTACGCCGCCCAATAGTCGTGCGACGGACCCGTCTTCAGCAGGCCCGTCTGAATCATCACCCACGCGAACGCGAACGAACCGATCATGTTGCCGAAGAAGACCGCCACAAGCGCGAGCCCTGCCTGAGTCCACGAGATAGCACCCCGCAGCGCGCCGATCGGCAGAATCATCATCGCCGACGTCGCAAGCTCGGAGCCGGCAAACACGACGATCGTGAGCGCCGCCGCGAAGACACTCCCTGCGACAAGCTTGGTCGCGGGGTTGTCTTGGACGAAAAACGCGCCTCCCGCCGACCACATCAACACGTCGCCCACGCCGATCCACATGCCGGCGAGCATCGCGGACACGAGAAAGCGCGAGGGGGTGCGCAAGAGTTCGAGTTTGTGGGCGGCAGCGTGGGAGTGAACGTCCACGGTTTGGGGCAACGTGAGCATGGATTGACAGTAAGGCATGCCTAAGCCGCCGATGTCGTCCTTTGGCCCCAGAACGAGTGCGCGACGGCCGCGCCGTTCAGTCTTCGGCGGAGAACTCGAGCAGCCGCGCCCGCAATTGCGGACCGACGCGAGCCGGCGCGCCCGTGCTCGCATCTATCAATGCCATCGTCGTTGTGGCCGTAGCACACACGTCACCATCGACGATCAACCGGTAGCCGATGACGAAGCTCGCACCCGAGCATTTCGTCACCGAAACCTCGGCCAGGATCGGTTCGGTGCGGTGGTGGATGACCTTCTTGAACGCGACCTCAAGGCCCGCCACAAGAACCCATGTGTCAGCATCGGCCGTGAGCGGCGGCAGGATCGGGTCCGCATCGGACCACAAGGCCAAGACGCGTGCCTGCTCAAGAAGCCCGACGATCGCCACGTTGTTGATGTGTCCGTACCCGTCGAGATCCGACCAACGCAACTGTATGGAAACTCGGATAGCGGGCACAGCTAGAGGCTACGCCACGCGTGCGGAGCGCGAGAGCTGCGATGACCAGCCGCCGAGATCACCATCCGCCACCTCCGCCCCCACCTCCGCCCCCACCGGAAAATCCGCCGCCCCCACTGAAGCCTGAGCCGCCGGACGATCCAGGCGTCGGCGCGGTCATCGCGCTGTCTGCGAACGTCGCAAACTGGTTCATCCTGTCGCCTAGCCCGCCGGCATTGGCCCAGAACGCGCCATACACAAACCCGCCCCCGTACCACGTCGGTTCCGCCAGCGTGCGGCCCTGCCTAGCTAGCTGCTCGAACTTCTTGGCCCACTTATCGGCCACCCCAAACGCGATGGCGTACGGGAGGTACTTGGAGAAGAGATCTTCCCCCTCCTCGAACTTCAGCTGATTGGCCTCTGCCTTGCTCACATAGAGCTCAAAGCCGCGGGCATCCTGCAACG
>JAYTGI010000357.1:0-3569 GCA_043733605.1 Demequina sp.
CCGTGCTCACGCGGCGCCGATAAACGCGGAGCAGACGCGGCCAACCAAAGGCCGCTAAGGCGATCAGGCCACTCACACCAATCGCCAGATAGCGAGTTCCTAGGAAGCCCGTGACCGCGACCACCGCGGCCGCGCCGGTGGTGGCTGTGGCACGCGTCAAGGGGTTCACGCGCGTAAGTCTCGCATGAGTGCTACCGGTACAGTAAACGCAACCGGAGGTGCCATGGCAGACCTGCTCGTGCTGACGCCATCGACTGACGGCGCCGCGGCGGTCTTGCCTGCGCTCGCGCTCCTTAGCCACCGTACGCGCGTGGTCGCCCCCGAGCCCTCTGCGATGCTTGACGCGCTCGATGCCGACGTGCTGGTGATCGACGCGCGGAACGACCTCGCGGAGGCGCGCAACAACTGCAAGCTCGTGCAGGTCACCGGCGTCAGGGTGCCGCTGCTCCTCGTCCTCCGCGAGGGCGGAATTTCGATCGTGACCGCCGAGTGGGGCGCCGATGATGTGGTCCTCACCGGGGCGTCTCCAGCCGAGGTCGAGGCGCGCATTCGCCTCCTGATTGGCAGGGCGTCGGCCGTCGACCCTCTCGACAAGGCCGCCGAGTATTCATCCGGGGAGCTCAACGTCGATGTGGGCGGCTATACGGCACGGCTCAAGGGCAGGCCGCTGGACCTCACGTACAAGGAATTCGAGCTCCTGAAGTACTTAATGCAGCACCCCGGCCGCGTGTACACCCGCGATCAACTTCTACAAGAGGTATGGGGCTTCGACTACTACGGCGGCACACGCACGGTAGACGTCCACGTGCGACGCTTGCGCGCAAAGCTCGGCGCCGAGCACGAGCAGCTCATCGGAACGGTCCGCAACGTCGGCTATCGCTTCGATCCATTGCCGGTCAAGCCCGCCGCAGAGCAAGTCTCCTCGCAGCGCGCCGACGCGTAGTTCGCCGACGCTTCGGCCGCTGCCGCATCGGCCTTGGAACGCTCTTCGCACGCGGGAAGCGCGCGGCACCCTAGGTGCGGTGAGGCTCGTGACGGCGTCCGCTTGCGCTCGGTACGCTGAGTACGCCGGTCCTTTTTGTCCCACTTAGGAAGAGGCCATGATGGAGCGCACGCGTGCGGGAAGGCTGTTTAGTCGACTGACACCGTCGACAGAGCAGACTCTCTCGGATGTGTTGCGCACCGAGCGGGCAGGCGGAATCCTGCTGCTCATCGGGACCATCATCGCGCTTGTGTGGGCAAACAGTGCGTGGTCGAGTGCCTACGAGACGATGCAGAACACGGTGCTGGGCCCGCGCGCCCTTCACCTGGATCTGACGCTTGCGACGTGGGCCAAGGACGGGCTCCTCGCTGTCTTCTTCTTCGTTGTCGGCCTCGAGCTCAAGAGAGAGATCGTCGCAGGAGAGCTTCGCAAGCCGGCGACCGCCATCGTGCCGATCGTCGCCGCCGTCGGCGGAATGCTCGTCCCAGCGGCAATCTTCTTGGTCATCAACGCGACCCAAAGCGGCGGCGATACTGCGGGCTGGGCCGTGCCGGTCGCGACCGACATCGCATTCGCGGTGGCCGTTCTCAGCATCGTCGGCAAGTGGCTCCCTCACGCGTTGCGGGCCTTTTTGCTCACGCTCGCCGTGGTCGACGACTTGCTCGCGATCATCATCATCGCGATCTTCTTCAGTGACGGCCTCTCGATTGGTTGGCTCATCGCATCCGTGGTGTGCATCGCGCTGTTCTGGTTCCTCATCAAGAAGAACATCACGAACGCGTGGATACTCACGCCTCTGGCCCTCATGGCATGGGGCTTCATGCATGCGTCGGGCGTGCACGCGACGATCGCGGCGGTCGCTCTTGGGCTGGCCGTGCCCGCGATCCGTCGCCGGGGGCGCAGGCACAGCCTGGCCGAGCACTGGGAGCACTGGTGGAGGCCGCTGTCAGCTGGGGTCGCCGTGCCGGTCTTCGCGCTCTTCGCGGCGGGAGTGAGGATCGACGCCGAGGCGCTGCGTGCGGCCGCGACCGATCCGGTCGCGCAGGGCATCGTCGCGGGACTCGTGATCGGCAAGCCCATCGGGATACTGCTCTTCACCTTTCTTGTCGCCACGTTTACGAGGGCCTCGCTTGATCGCGGCCTCAGTTGGTGGGATGTGCTCGGGATGGCGTGTCTCGCGGGCATTGGCTTCACTGTGTCGCTCCTCATCGGTGACATTGCCTTTGCTGGCAATCGCGCTCCTGAGGTGAAGATGTCCGTGCTTGGCGCGTCGGTGCTCGCGGCGACCGTCGGCTGCGCGCTGCTCATGTGGCGAGACCGCTTCTACCGCCGGGTCTACGCGAGGCGCTCCACACCCAATCCAGAGCGACGGCTTCTGCCAGCGCCCCCTGTTGATGAGGGAGCGGAGAATCGGCGGGCCTAGAACGGGCTGGCCCAGAACCAACCGGACTAGATCTGCCCAGCGGAGGGGCATAGGCGTGCGATTTCGCATCCTCCGCAATCCGGCTTTCGTGCAGTGCATCGACGCCGCCCGTGAAAAATGATTCTGTGCGACCAGAAGGTCCACTCGCGGCGCTCGATCAGCATTGCCAGGTCCTTCTCGACGGCCACTGGATCGTCGTTGACCGTGAGACCCAACCGTCGGGAAAGCCTGCCCATGTGTGTGTCCACCGTGATCCCAGGGATGTCGAAGGCAGTGCCGAGCACCACGTTCGCGGTCTTGCGGCCCACGCCGCGCAACGTGACGAGGTCCCCAAGACGCCCCGGCACGGTGCCGTCGAATCGCTCTACTACATCGCGTGACAGGGCGAGCAGGCTTGTCGACTTTGAGCGGAAGAAACCAGTCGATCGGATCAGGTCTTCGAGTTCTTCGCGTGACGCTGACGCCATGGCCTCCGCGTCGGGATACCGGGCAAAGAGGGAGGGGGTGACCTGGTTGACGCGCACGTCCGTGCATTGCGCGCTCAGCACCGTCGCCACGAGCAATTGGAACGGACCGTCGTAGTCGAGCTCGCAGCGAGCATCGGGGTAGACCGCGGCGAGGTGGCGATTGATGGCGCGCGCCCGACGCACCAAGGCGGTGGCAGGGGCGCCGTCACGCGCGGCGGCGACGGCCATTCGCGAGGCCAAAGGCATGGCCACACTCTAGGCCGCACTCAAGGCGCGCGGCGGTCACGCCGATACATCGTGCGAATGGTTCTTGAGGTGACCGAAGGGGGGACGCACATGATGACAGGTCTCGACGCACGCGTGGCTCAGTTGCGTCACCAACGACGAGAGATGCGTAGAGAACTGGCAAGAATCCGCTGGTGGCTGCGTCTACTTCAAGCCAGGAGAGACCTTTTGATCGCACACATCGCCTTTCCCGGAGAGACGGGAGCGATCGACCTCGACGCAGCCTGGGAGGCTCTCGCGGCCGATGCCCCGACGTCGAGCGAACTCGCCGCGGCCATATGGACAGACGCGCCAGACGGTATTCCGGGTAGCATCGACCGCATCGACGCCCTTGTCGTGCGCTTGCATTCCTACGAGGCGCGCGTGAGTGAGAACTTGGAAACGGTGACAGCGGACGTGGTGAAAGCAATGG
>JAYTGI010000358.1:0-9594 GCA_043733605.1 Demequina sp.
GTTGGGTAGGCGGGGCCTGGGAACGCCGACGTGTCGGCGACGACGCTCACGGCGGTCACGCCCCGCTGGGCGAGAGCGGTTGCGACCTGATCGGCCAGATCGCCAAGGCCCGCGTAGCCCACCGAGCGCTCGGCGTCGGAGCGGACGTCTACGGTTCCATTCGCAGCGCCGACGCCCGCGTCGGCCGCCAGCATCATGTCGCCACCCGCGACTAGCGCAACTTCGCCCTGCGCGGCGTCGTAGCGAGCTACCGTCACCAGCCGATGCTCGGGCCCCAGCGTCGAGACCACGCCGATCGCGGTCAGGAGTTTGGTTGTTGACGCCGGGACCTGACCGTCTGCACCGTCCAGGTCCGCAAGTGTCTCTCCAGTGATGAGGTCGATCACTGACACATTTGTGGACGCGCCCGTCCGGGAGTCGTCACGCAGCGCCTGGGCGAGCGCCTGGATGCGGGCGGCGTCCGGCAAGGGCGCTTCCGGATCGAAGAGGGCCGCAAGGATGGTCCCTGGTGCCGCGCTGGGCTCGACCTGTTCGGCTGTGAGAAAAGGGGCGGGCGGGCCAGGCTCACGGGAGGTGGTGACCCAGCCGGGGACGAGGTCCGCGGCATCTGCGGCCAGGTATCCGGCCGCGCCCGCGAGCACAACAATCGGCGTCAAAATGCCAGCAATCACTTTCCCGCGCACGCGCTACCTCCCTTCATGCGTCAGACTAATAGCCTGCAACCCCAGGTCAGGCGCGAGGTATACATGGAATTCAACGTCACGGTCGAGATCCCCAAGGGCTCACGCAACAAGTATGAGGTGGATCACCACACGGGCAGGATCGTTCTGGATCGCATGCTCTTCACCTCCACCCGCTACCCGGACGACTACGGTTTCATCGACGGCACCCTCGGCCAGGATGGCGACCCCCTCGACGCGCTTGTGCTGCTCGACGAGCCCACGTTCCCCGGTTGCCAGATCCGTTGCCGCGCGCTCGGCATGTTCCGCATGCGCGACGAGGCGGGAGGCGACGACAAGGTGCTGTGCGTTCCAGTGGGCGACCATCGTCAGACATGGCGCCAGGAACTGTCCGACGTGTCGGACTTTCACCGCCTTGAGGTCCAGCACTTCTTCGAGGTCTACAAGGACCTCGAGCCAGGCAAGTCCGTCGAGGGCGCTCACTGGGTGGGTCGCGACGAGGCCGAGGCCGAGATTCTGACGTCCTTCGCACGCGCCAAAGGCACGCTGTTCGAGCACCTCAACCCGCTGATCCCGCCGCAGCACTGATCCGGTGCACTTCACCGCAGGTTCGGGCGCGTGCCGTAGCCCTGCTGAGGTGAGCGGCTAGGGGCGTCCCGCATACGGCATGATGTCGCCGAGGTGCCATGACGCGTAGGACCTCGTCTTCGCGACGGATCCCGGCCCTGTTGCCTCCACGACAAGGCCCCCACCGATGTAGATGGCCACGTGGTACATCTGGCTCGCGTTGCGGTTGGTGCCCCAGAAGATCAGGTCGCCGGGCCGCAACTCCGAGAACGGGACGTGCGCCACCGCGCCGTATTGCGAACGAGAACTGTGCGGGAGCGTGACTCCCACAGAACCCCATGACGCCGCGGTGAGTCCCGAGCAGTCGTAACCGGGGCCGTTGCCGCCCAGCTGATAGGGCGACCCGAGCAGCGTCTGCGCAAAGGCGGCCGCGCTGGCCCCTGCCTCGGCGCCAGACTTGGGCGTGCCCGTGGCCACAGCGCCGCCGCCACCTGTCGCGGGCGGTGGAGTGGGGGTGCCGCCGCCAGAGCCGCCGGTTGCAGGCGGGGTGGAGCCGCCGGTTGCAGGCGGGGTGGAGCCGCCGGTCGTGCCGCCTGAGTTCGCCGCCACGGCCGCTGCAGCCGCCGTAGCGTTGGCGGCATCGTTGGCCGACTTCTCCTGGGCTACGAGGATCGCGGTCTCATAGGCGTCGCGGTCGCGTTGGGCCCGTTCGTTGGCGAGGCCCTGTTGGCGCTGCCTCTGAAGCGCAACGGTCGTGTGTTGCAAAGAGGCGAGACGAACCATCGCTGCCTCACGCGTCGTCTCGGCGTCGGCGACTGCCTGCTCGGCCGAGCGTTGAGCGTCCTGGGCCGCAACCAGCGCGGTCGCAGCAGCATCGGCCGCCACCGCGGCGGAGTCGGCAGCCGTCTTGGCGAAGTCACTCATCGTGTCTGCGTACAGTTCTGCCGCCTTAACCCTCTGGGTCACGGCATCGAGCTGCGTGGCGGCCCTGTCGTTGTCCTCGGTGCGCGAGATGACATCCGCAAATCCCTCGGCGCCCACGATCGCCTCAACCGACGTCATCGTCCCGCCGTCGCGGTAGGCCTGCTGGGCAACGCCTGCGAGATCCGAGCGCGCGGCCTCGAGCTGGACCGCGGCATCGTGCGCGCTCTTGGCGGCCGCAAACGAATCGCGTTGGGTGCGCTCTGCGGCGTCCTTGGCCTCGGAGTACCTGTCGGCTGCGATCAGGGCCTCGGTCTCGGCCGCCTGGCGCGCGTTGTCCAAACTGACGATCGCCGCATCGAGTTGGGCGACGCCGGTCTGGGCGTCCGCAACGGCGGCCTTCGCCGCGGCGATGTCCGCGACACCGGGGTACGTCTCGGCTCCCGCTGTACGGGGTGCGGAGGCAACAAGGATCGAGGCCACCATAGCCACGAGGCAGGCAAGAGCGAACGGGCGCACCGCACGAAGCGCACGCATCGACAGCACTCGCACCACGTTCAGCCCTCCTTCCCAACCTGCCGATGATAGGTCGGCGCGACTCACAGGGGAACATATGAGTGAAATGTCCCACTCTGGCCAGGGTCCTTTCGGTTATCGGCACACGGTGACGCGACCTGAAGCGACGACGGGCCGCTCATTGCCGTCGCGCCCACTCGCCTGCCCTAGGGTTGGACTCGACATGGATGACGACGGCATCGAGACAGACGCGTGGGCTGCAGACGAAGGCGCTGCGGCCGGTGCCCCCATCCCCGCATCGTCCGCATGGCGCGAGGGCGACAATCCCGGGCGCCGGCAGTTTTTCAAATTGGGAGACTTGGCGCTCGAGGCCGACCCTCTCGGCACCCTCCCCGGCGTGACGCTCGCGTATGAGACTTGGGGCGAGTTCAACGCGGCTCGCGACAATGCCGTATATATCGCCCATGCGCTCACCGGCGACAGCCACGCGTGGGGACCCGCCGAGCCCGGCCACCACACAGGCGGCTGGTGGAACGCAATGGTGGGCGCGGGCCGCCCGATCGATCCCTCCAGGCACTTCGTGGTGTCGGCAAACGTGGTGGGCGGGTGCCAAGGATCGACGGGACCCGCATCGGCGCACCCCGTCGATGGGCGACCGTGGGGCTCGCGATTCCCCTACGTGACGATGCGCGATATGGTCGCGGCCGAGATCGCCCTGGCAGACCATTTGGGAATTGACCGTTGGCGACTCATCACGGGACCGTCGATGGGTGGCATGCGCGCGATCGAATGGGCCGTGACGGTTCCTGACCGCGTGGGAGCGATCGCCCCCGTCGGATCGGCCGCGGCTACCACCGCCGATCAGATCGCGTGGTCGACGCCCCAGGTGGCGGCAATCGTCGCCGACCCGAACTTCCGTGGAGGCGATTACTACAACGCCGCCGACGGCGAGGGCCCTCACATAGGCCTCGGCATCGCGCGCATGATCGCGCACACGACGTACAGATCCGAGGGTGAACTCGCCGATCGCTTTGGGAGGACGTTCCAGGGTGATAGCGACCCGCTGGGCAAGGGCGGGCTGTTCGCGGTGCAGTCGTATCTGCAGCACCACGGCCGCAAGCTCGCCAGGCGGTTCGATGCAAACACGTACATCCGGTTGGTCCAGGCCATTCAGTCGCACGATGTCGGTCGCGAGCGCGCGGGCGTGGAGACGGCCCTGGCGCGCTACACGGGGCCCGCGCTGATCATCGCGGTCGACTCGGATCGCCTCTACCCGCTCAAGAACTCGCAACTGCTCGACGCTTGCCTGTCCGGTTCGAACGGAGTCAAGGTGGTCCACTCGCCCGTGGGGCACGACGGATTCTTGGTCGAGTCCGGTCAGCTCAACGCGTTCATCGCGGAGTTCGAGACGGGGCTGTAGAAGCAACCGTCGGCGGTACCGATCGAGCCATTCGCAGCGACGCGCGGGCGAAATCCGGTACGGATTGAGCCATCTTTGGCGGGCGAGGCGCGGCTACATTCCGGCGGGAAGGACGTATCCCACAAGATCGACAACCAAATCCGTCGACGCCGCGGCGGAGTAAAATTGGATGATCTTGTCGGCAGGCAACTGCACCACCACCATGTTAGGGATGTCCCTACCGGGGATGTAGTTGAGCGTCGACACGTCCGGCGGCGATGTGTTGCCCGTTCCCGCCGTGTCTGGATACACGCGCAGGTGGCCGAAAGACGACGGCTGCACGGCCGTGACGTTGAGGATGATGGCCGTCGCGTTCGCTGGAACCGCGGAGCCCACTGAGACGCCATAGATCGTGTCGGCGCCGAGCTTGCCAGCGATGGGCCCCACGATGCCGCTTGAAGCCCTGGTCTCCACGATGCGCTGCGGCGTCACGGGCACCATGAGCGAAGCGGGCGTCAGGTAGCCGGAGACATCCACGATGGCGTGGGTTGACGAGGCGACCGATTCGAGGTTCACATCCCCGCTCGGGGAGAGCCCGATGATCTGCGCGTTCGCCTTGTCCTGCCCCGGCGCGAAGTTGATCACCGAGGTCCCCGGGCTCGCCAGGTTGGCGGCCCACACCTTGAGGTTTCCGGGCCCCGACACTCCTGTCACCGTGACATTCGCGATGACGGCGGTCGCACCGGCAGGCACCGCAGAGCCCGCGACCCTCGTCGACGTGACCGCGCCGGATCCGAGCGGACCCGCAACGCTTCCCACCCTGTCGGGTGCCGGACGCGTGTCGAAGACTCGCGTCGTGTTGCCCAAATTGACGTTTGCCTCGGGAGTGAGGTAGCCGCTCACATCGACGATCACCCGACTCGGCAAGCTTCCGCGGACTGCGTAACAGATCTTTCCCGTCGGCCCAAGGCCCACGATCGCCGAGTTCGCAACGTCGCGACCGGGCTCGAAGTTGAGCGTCGACGCGCGTGGCGCAGCAGTCGCCCCCGTGCCATCGGAATCCGCATACACAAGGATGTTCCCACTGGAGGAGGGTTGGGCAACGGTCACGTTGAGAATCGCGCCAGAGGCGTTGCTCGGGACACCCGCGCGGCCCCTCAACGTGAAGCAGAACGGTTGATCCAGGGCGGTTGCGGCCGTGTCAAGCACGCGTCGGGGCGATTGGGCCACGACTCCCACGGCTCCGGCGCCAAAGGTGTCTGGGGCGACGATGAACGGGGACAACCTTGCTCCCGGGGCCGCGCCGGTGAGCGTCTCGATCGTGTTCCCGTTGACCTTCAGGGTGATGGTCCCCGCGCCTGGCGGAAGCGCCATGCAGAAGTGCCCGTACGTGCCGACGTAGCCCGTCGCTGTTCCCCCAGACGTGGTGGCGACCACGGCGGTCCCGACAAGCGGATGACTCGACGCGTCAACAAGCGTGCCCATGACCGTGGTCAATGTGGGGTCAGGGCTCCCCGCGTACTTGCCGAAATCCTGAACGCCCCAGGAAATTCCATAACTATCGAGCACATAACCGACGCCCACGTGCGTGAACTGAGCGTTTGAAAGGTTCAGGTGGTGTGGCGGCGATGTGACCCATTGGTTCACCAGGAATTCCACGGGGCCCGCATAGCCGCCGTTGAGGGCGATGTTTTCGCCGAGCATCGACCAGCCCGAGGGCGCCTGGGCATTCAGATTTGGGTTGTGCACGAGCGATTTTGACCCGTCACGAGTGATCGCATAGTTGTCGGCCATGTGCTGGGCCCACGTCTGTGCGATCGCGTCGAGCGAAGGCGAACAAGCAAGAGGCGCGACCGCGTCGTGAACCAACCGGTGTTCGTTGGTGCGGTCGCGAATGTCGTCGCTCTGCTGGTTGGCCGGCGCCGCCGCGCTGCCCGCAAACAAAGCGATGAGGGCCACAGCCGTTGCGACAGACCGAATCGACTTTCTCACGAAGATCCTCGCTTGACTCGTGTCGGCTTGCTTGAGGAGCCATCATCCCATCATTGAACCGAGTCCGCGAGAGCCTGCCGGCTTCCCACATGGGTTGAGCCGTCTCACGGATCGGGTCATGGGGGCGGCAACAGGCATTTAGCGCAGATGTCATATTTGTCACCTCCTGCGCGGTGGCGAACCGGCCTCACGGTAAGGCGGCCACTCCCGAGTCGCCCTGGAGATGCCGAATGCGGCGAAAACTGGCAGCGTTCGAGGTGCAGGGAGACGAGCGCGGCTGGGAGATGCTCCAAGACGCCACCGGCGACCAGTTCCAGGTGATCTTGGGGCCCGAGGACGATCGCGGTCCCGGCTCGAGCCTCTCCCCGGCCAGCCGGTTCACGTCGTAGCCTCGACCTGTCGCACCTGGTAGACATGTCATCAGGGGAGTGTACTTGCAATCTCGGCGAGCGCGACTCTAGAGTACGTGCCATGTTCCGCCGAATGTGTCGCTAGTCAAGCGCACGTTTGGCGTGCGCCCGCACGGGGCGTCCAGTTCGCACCTCTGAGTCGCGAGCAAGAACCCTCCGCGGGCCCACACCCCACGTGTCGCATCCGCAGACCTGTCACGGTCGCGAGACTGGCGGCATCCTCCGCGCAGTTCCTGGCGGTGGCGGGTCAACCCCCTCAACACCCGTGATCACTCACCCCACCATCAGGAGAACACCATGGCCAACTGGGCCTTCGAAACCAAGCAGGTTCATTCAGGACAGACGCCCGACTCCGCCACCGGAGCGCGCGCCTTGCCCATCTACCAGACCACCGCGTACGTCTTCGAGGACACGACGCAGGCAGCCGCCCGCTTCGCGCTCGCCGACCTTGGCCCCATCTACACGCGCATCGGCAACCCGACGCAGGGCGCCGTCGAAGAGCGGGTCGCGGCGCTCGAAGGTGGCGTCGCGGCGCTACTCGTCGCGTCAGGATCGGCCGCAAACGCCATCGCCATTCAGAACCTGGCGGAGGCAGGCGACCACATCGTCTCCTCTCCCTCGCTCTACGGGGGCACGTACAACCTGTTCCACTACACACTGCCCAAGTACGGCATCGAGGTCTCGTTCGTGGAGAACCCCGACGACCCGGAGTCGTGGCGCGCGGCCACCCGCCCCAACACCAAGGCGTTCTTTGGCGAGTCCATCTCCAACCCCAAGCAGGATCTGCTCGACATCGAGGCCGTCGCCGCGGTCGCTCACGAGGTAGGCGTGCCGCTCATCGTGGACAACACCGTCGCGTCGCCGTACCTGATCCAGCCATTCCAGTGGGGCGCGGACATCGTCACGCACTCGGCCACCAAGTACCTGGGCGGCCACGGCACCGCGATCGGCGGCGTGATCGTCGACGGCGGCACGTTCGACTTTGCGCAGAGCCCCGAACGCTTCCCGCAATACAACACCCCCGACCCGAGTTACAACGGCATCGTCTATGCCCGCGACCTGGGCGTCGGCTCCGCGCTGGGCGCAAACCTCGCTTTCATCCTCAAGGCACGCGTGCAGTTGCTGCGCGACCTGGGGCCTGCGATCTCGCCGTTCAACGCGTTCCTCATTGCCCAGGGCATCGAGACCCTCTCGTTGCGCGTCGAGCGCCACGTCTCGAACGCGATCAAGGTTGCGCGGTTCCTCGACGCTCGGGACGACGTGCTCAGCGTCAGCTACGCAGGGCTCTCGTCGTCCCCGTGGCACGCGTTGCAGCTCAAGTACGCGCCGCGCGGTGCGGGCTCGGTGTTGGCGTTCGAGATCGAGGGCGGCTCGGATGCCGGCCGAGCGTTTGTCGACGCTCTCGAGCTGCACTCGCTGGTGGCGAACATCGGCGATGTGCGCTCGCTTGTCATTCACCCGGCCACGACCACTCACTCGCAGCTCACCGCCGAGGAGCAGGCAACCACGGGCGTCACGCCTGGGCTGGTCCGGTTGTCGGTGGGCATCGAGCACATCGATGACATCCTGGCCGACCTCGCGACGGGCTTCGCGGCCGCCGCCGCGGTGCGGTCAAGCGTCACCGCGAACGCATAAGGCGAACGGGCCACGCCGTGGACGACGACGCGTCCGAATGGGTTGACGCTCCCCCGACGCCTATACCGGCGTCGGGGGCGTGGCGCCCTGGTGACGACCCCGGGGAGAGGCTCTTCCTCGACATCGGCGACCTCCCACTCGAGGCGGACCCGCTCGGGGTGCTGCCTGGCGTGACCCTCGCTTACGAGACGTGGGGCGCCCTCAACGAGGCGCGTGACAACGCGATATACGTGGCACACGCGCTCAGCGGCGACTCCCACACCTATGGCCACGCGGGACCAGGCCACCTCACAGGTGGCTGGTGGAACTCGCTCATCGGCGCTGGTAGACCTCTCGATCCGGCACGCCACTTCATTGTGTGCGCCAACATCGTGGGCGGCTGTCAGGGCTCAACTGGGCCCGCGCACCCGCATCCCGCGGACGGCAAACAGTGGGGCTCGCGCTTCCCGTGGCTCACGTTGCGCGACATGGTCGAGGCCGAGGTGCGGCTCACGGACGCGCTCGGCATCGACGCGTGGCGGCTCATCATCGGCCCCTCCATGGGTGGCATGCGCGCGCTTGAATGGGCCGCCGCACACCCGCGCAGGGTGCGGTCCATCGCGGCCGTGGGCACTACGGGCGCGACCACCGCGGAGCAGATCGCGTGGGGCGCGGCACAGACCGCAGCCATTCGCGCCGATGCCCGCTTCGCTGGGGGCGACTACTACGCGGCGGCCGACGGCGAGGGTCCTCACGTGGGCTTAGGCATCGCGCGCATGATCGCCCACACCACGTACCGTTCGGAGCCGGAGTTGAATACTCGCTTCGGCCGCAACGCCCAAGAGGATCAGCAGGCCGATGCCGGCGACGGCTCACCGCCCAACGTCCTTCTCGGTCCCGGAGTAGAGGGCGCGGGCCCGTACGCGGTCGAGTCCTACCTGGAACATCACGCCGAGAAGCTCGCGAGGCGCTTTGATGCCAACACGTACCTGCGCATCGTCCACGCCATCAACACACACGATGTGGGGCGCGGGCGCGGCGGGATCGAGGCCGCGCTGGCGCGCTTCGCGAGCCCCGCACTGGTGGCCGCGGTCGACTCCGACCGGCTCTATCCCCGGTCGCACTCTCAAGCGCTGGCCGATGCGCTGACGGGCTGCTCCGGTCTGGATCTGCTCCACTCGAGTGTGGGCCATGACGGATTCCTGGTGGAATCCGTCGCGCTCAACGCACTGGTCGACGGACTGCTCAAGCGCGCCGACGCGGTGGTGTAGGGGCTCGGAGCGCTCGCAGACTGCGGCCTGGTGCGACATCAGCGAGATCGAGGGCGGCAAGTCGACCATCTACCTGCGACGCCTTTTGAGCCTCGCCCTGGCCACTGGGATTGAGTTCACGGCGACGTGGGGAGCCGATGATGGCGCTCGCGGTTGAGCTTCACCGAACGATAGTCGGGACACTTGACGGCGATGCGCGCAGTTTCGACTTTGTCGCGAGCGCC
>JAYTGI010000359.1:0-3559 GCA_043733605.1 Demequina sp.
AGTTGCTCCGCCTGCACCTGCTGCACCAGTTGCTCCGCCTGCACCTGCTGCACCCGCGCAGATCGCGCCGTCAGCAACCTCCGTCGCCACCCCAGCGCCGAGCGTCGGGTCCACGTCGGGTTACGTCACGCCCATCGTGCGCAAGCTCGCTTCAAATAAGGGCGTCGATCTCGCATCCGTCGCCGGAACCGGCGTGGGCGGCAGGATCCGCAAGGAAGACATCCTCGCCGCAATTCCCGTGGCCCCTGCGGCGGCCCCCGTCGCAGGAGTGCCCGTCTCCGCTCCGGCCGCGTCGGCAGGCGCGCCATCACCGCTACGAGGCACCACGGTCAAGATGAGCCGCATTCGCAAGATCACGGCCGAAAGGATGCTGGAGTCGCTCCATGGCATGGCGCAACTGACCTCGATCGTCGAGGTCGACTGTTCCCGCATCTGGAGCCTGCGCGCCAAGGCCAAGGAGTCTTTCGAGGCACGCGAGGGCGCAAAGCTCACGTTCCTGCCGTTCTTCACCAAGGCGGTTGCCGATGCTTTGGTCGAGCACGCGTTCCTCAACGCCTCGGTCGATGGCGACTCGATCGTCTACCACCCGACAGTGAACCTGTCGCTCGCGGTCGACACAGAGAAGGGCCTCATGCTGCCCACGCTCAGGGATGCAGATAGCAAGTCGCTCGCGGACCACGCACGCGGCATCGCCGACTTGGCGGCCCGCGCGAGGACAGGGGGCCTCACGGCCGACGAGATCAGCGGAGGCACTTTCTCGGTGACCAACACCGGGTCCGGAGGTACGCTCCTCGACACACCCATCGTTCCCTCTCCCCAGGTGGGCATTCTTGCCACCACGATCATCGAGAAGCGCGTGGTCGTGATCAAGGGCCCTCAGGGCGAAGACGTCTTGTCGATCAAGCCGATGTGCTACTTGCCCCTCAGCTACGACCACCGCATTGTCGATGGTGCCAACGCCGCCCGCTTCCTGCAGGCCGTCAAGGCTCGCATCGAGGCGGGCTCGTTCGAGGCCGAGTTGGGCCTCTAGCGCATGCACGTTGTCGTCTCTGGCGCGTCCGGGCTGATCGGCACGGCGCTTGGGAAGTCGTTGCGCTCTGACGGCCACACTGTCGTCGCTCTTGTCCGTCGGGAAGCGCGCGATGCGAGCGAGTCCTCGTGGGATCCCACCACGGGTCGCATCGACGACGCATCAATCGCGGCCGCCGATGTCGTGGTGAACCTCGCTGGCGCTTCGATTGGCGACAAGCGACTCACCAGTAGCTACCAGAAGGTTGTGCTCTCGTCACGAGTCGAATCGACCCACACGATTGCGAAGGCAATTGCGCGCGCGAAGCCCACTGCCACCCTTCTTCAAGGGTCGTCGATGGGCTTCTACGGGGACCGAGGCACGGAACCGCTCACTGAGCGGCTACCTGCCGGCGACGGTTTTCTGGCCCACATTGCGAGCGAATGGGAAGCCTCCGCGGCACCTGCTGCAAACGCTGGGGCGCGGGTCGTGTACCTGCGGACAGGACTGGTGCTCGCCCCTCACGGCGGATTGGCCAAACGCCTGCTCCCTTTCGCGAAACGCGGGCTCATCGGGGCCCTCGGCAATCCGGCTTCGCTTCAATCGTGGATATCGCTCGTCGACGAAGTGCGCGCGATGCGCTTTCTCATCGACAGTGGACACCAAGGTCCCGCGAACCTCGTGGGGCCAAATGCAGTATCGAGCGCCCAGTTTGTGAGCGCCATTTCCGAGGCCCACGGACACCATGGGGGGATCCCCGTGCCGTCGTGGGTGCTTCAGGTGGTGGTGGGACCCGCGGCCGACGACTTACTCGCGTCGCAGAACGGCGTGCCAGGGGTTTTGACACGCCTCGGCTTCGAGTGGACCCACTCGACCATCGCGGCGGCCGCGCACTACATCGCACAGCAGTAGCCCCTAGCCGTCAGCCTCGGGGACGGTCACCGCGTCGCTCACGAGCCAACCCGATCCCTCGACCCACGTGAGCGTGAGGTCGGCCGTCTGCGCGTAGCCCTCGTATCTGGTTTCTGCCCCGTCCGCCATGACGACGTGCGGTCCAAGGCGGTAGCGCACCCTGACCACTACGCTGTCACCTTCGCTACTCGGCCCTTTCGCCCCCCCGCCGAGGCGCACCGAATCCTCGACCACCCCTTCGAGCCCATCAACTCTGAGAAGACCGTTCTGTAGAGCCGAGGCGGTCTGCTCCGCGTCGGCCCTTGCGGGAGAGCCCGCGACAGTCAATGCGACCAACGCCTCGCCGTCGCCGCGTGAAAGAGCATCAAACCTTGCGACGGTGAGTTTCTCCCCTGCGTCGTCAGCCGCCTGGAGCGGATTCGCCCCTGAAGGCGCGACCGCCTCGCCCGCCGCGCTCGCATCGGGGCCGTCGTCGAGCACGCCGCTCGGCAACGTTGCGTCTTGGGCCTCGGACCCGGACTCTGCCAGGGGCCCTGAATGTGTCGCCCACGCCACTGCGATGCCGACCCCGCCCACGAGGCTAAGCGCCGCGATCACCACACTGACGCGCATCAGCGATCTGGTGGCGTTGAGGCGCAGTCGCCAACAGCGTGATTCGCGCAATGGAACAGCCGCGCTGTGCGCGCCCGCTTCTGGGTTCGATGTTGCCGCACGCCTCAATGCGCTCGCCACTCCAGTCGCTGGCAGGAGAACGGGTTCGGGATGCGCGCACGACGCGAGAGCACGCACGACCATGGCTGCGGTCGGACGACCAAGAGGGTCAGGGTGGGTCATGGGTTCAGTCCAAGCGCCGATTCTGTCGGCATCAGACTCTCTCACCGTAGAAGCAAGCAGCCGCCCCAGGTCCGCGATGTCATCCGCCGCCTTCGCATCGTCTGCGCCGTCGACCAGTCTGGCGAGTCGCACCCTGCCCTGGTCGATGATGACCGCGTCAACGTCGAGAGCTCCGTGCACAAGTCCCTCTCCGTGCAGCACAGCGAGCGACTTGGCAACCGCCGTTCCAAGCCACACGCACTCCCCCGCCTTCAACGCACCTCTCGCGTCGAGCACAGCGCGAAGGGTGTCGTTCTCACGCGGCGGCTCGGTCACCGCCACCTGATCGCCCCGCGCCATCGTGACGCGGCTGGGGACAATCAACGACACGGCGCCGATGCGCACAAGGCTTTCGATGCGCGAGCGCACCCGGTCGAAGTCGTCGGTTCCCGTTCCCACGACGCGCTCCACGTGGCGCGCGGTTTTCACAGCGGTCATGGGTCCACAGTGCCGCTCACAGGGCGGTCGCGGGCGTTATCCACAGGGTGAATTCGCCCAGGAGGCGCCTAGCCCTTGAACGCGCCCGCCCACGGCCACCATGAGGCGCGTCCGACATCGGCGATGAGTCCTGGAACCAAGAGCGACCTCACCACGAACGTATCGACGAGCACGCCAAAGCCCACGATGAAGGCGATTTGGGCGAGGAAAATCAACGGCAATACCCCGAGCGCTGCGAAGGTCGCGGCCAACACCAGGCCCGCCGAGGTGATGACCCCTCCCGTGACGGCGAGGGACCTGCGAACACCGGCCCTCGCGCCGTGGCGC
>JAYTGI010000360.1:0-23033 GCA_043733605.1 Demequina sp.
GCATGCGATGGGGTTGCCTCCATACGTGCCGCCGAGTCCGCCAACGTGGGTCGCGTCCATGATGTCGGCGCGGCCGGTGACCGCGGCTAGGGGTAGACCCCCTGCGATGCCCTTGGCCGTGCAGATGAGATCGGGGACGATGCCGAACAGTTCGCTGGCAAACATCGCGCCGGTGCGCGCAAAGCCCGTCTGCACCTCATCGGCGATGAACACCACGCCGTTCGCTGTGCACCACGCTGAGATCGCCTCGAGGAATCCCTCCGCGGGAACGATGAATCCGCCCTCGCCCTGAATCGGCTCGATGAGCACCGCGGCCAGGTTGGCGGCGCCCACCTGCTTCTCGATCACCGAGATGGCCTTCGCGGCGGCGTCGGCCCCGCTCAGCCCATCGCGGTACGGGTATGACATCGGCGCCCTGTAGATCTCGGCGGCGAACGGGCCAAAGCCACTCTTGTAGGGCATCGACTTGGCCGTGAGCGCCATCGTCAGGTTGGTGCGCCCGTGGTACGCGTGGTCGAAGGCGACCACCGCCTGGCGTCCGGTGAACTTGCGCGCGATCTTCACGGCGTTCTCGACGGCCTCGGCACCCGAGTTGAACAGGGCCGACTTCTTGACGAAGTCGCCTGGGGTGATGCGGTTGAGCGCCTCAGCCACGGCCACGTAGCCCTCGTACGGCGAGACCATGAAGCACGTGTGCGTGAATTGCGCCGCCTGAGCGGTGATGGCCGCGACCACGGCGGGGTGCGAGTTGCCGACCCCCGTGACCGCAATTCCGGAGCCCAGGTCGATGAGCGAGTTGCCGTCGGCGTCCACGACGACGCCGCCTCCAGCCGCCACGGCGCTGATCGGCGCCGTGTGACCGACGCCCGCCGCGACGGCCGCGGACTTGCGCTCCATGAGTGCGAGTGAACGAGGGCCTGGGATCGCGGTCACGAGCCTGCGCTCTTGAGGGAGCGACGGGCCCCCGACCACCGTTGTCGCCGATTCGAGAGTGGTCATAATCGCGAGCCTATTCCGGTTGTGGGTGGGAGTGAAGAGTGGGGACGACTTAGGCGAGCGCCGCGCCGTCGGCCAACGCCGCGTCGACGCCGGTGAGCGCCTCGTCGATGATCGCGAGTCCCTTGCGCAACTCGTCCTCGGTGATGATCAGCGGCGGGCAGACGTGTGTCCGGTTGAAGTGCACGAACGGCCACAGACCCGACGCCTTGCACGCGGCGACGAAAGCCGCCATCGGCGCGGCATCGGCGCCCGACGCGTTGAACGGCACGAGAGGCTCCCGCGTGGCCTTGTCCTTGACGAGCTCGATGGCCCAGAACAGCCCGACGCCACGCACCTCGCCCACGCACGGGTGCTTGTCGACCCAGTCGCGCAGGATGGGCTCGATCACGCGCTCGCCCATGTCCTTGACGTGGGCAAGCAGGCCCTCGCTCTCGAAGACGCCGAACGTTGCCACGCCCACCGCGCAAGCGAGCGGGTGGCCCGAATACGTGAGCCCACCAGGGAACATGCGGTTGTCGAAGAAGGTCGAGATGGCCTCCGAGATAATCACGCCACCCAGCGGCACGTAGCCCGAGTTCACGCCCTTGGCGAAGGTCGCCAGGTCGGGGACCACGTCGTGGCCCTGGAACGCGAACATCTCACCGGTGCGGCCAAAGCCCACCATGACCTCGTCGGCAATATGGACGATGCCGTACTTGTCGCACAGCGCCCGCACTCCCTTGAGGTAGCCGGGCGGGGGCACCAGGATGCCGTTTGTGCCCACGATGGTCTCCAGGATGATCGCGCCGATGGTCGAGGCGCCCTCGAGCACGATGGTCTGCTCGAGGTGCTCGAGCGCGCGCTCAGCCTCTTGCTCGGGGCTGTCCGAGTAGAACGGCGAGCGGTACGCATACGGACCCTGGAAGTGCACCACCGACGCGTCGGCGGGCTCGTTCGCCCAGCGGCGCGGGTCGCCAGTGAGCGTGATGGCAGTCGACGTGCTGCCGTGGTAACTGCGATACATGGCGAGCACCTTGCGCTTGCCCGTGTAGAGCCTCGCCATGCGCACGGCGTTCTCGTTGGCGTCGGCGCCGCCATTGGTGAAGAAGACCTTGGCGAAGGACTCCCCCGCCGCTTCCGTGACCAGGCGCGCGAGCTCGCCCCGCACGTCATTGGCCAGCGCCGGCTGGATCGTCGCGAGGCGATCGGCCTGGGCGTGGATGGCCGCGATGAGCGCGGGGTGCTGGTGGCCAAGGTTGAGGTTGACCAACTGGGCGCCGAAGTCGAGGTACTTGTTGCCGTCATAATCCCAGAACTCGCTGCCCAGGCCGCCTGCAACGGGCATCGGGTTGATAGCGCCCTGGACGCTCCACGAATGGAAGACGTGCCCGCGGTCGTTTGCCCTGACGAGGGCCTCTTCTTCGGTGGTCATGCTGTTGCCTGCCTCGTGCGTCGTCGTTGGTGGTGGTGGGTGAGGCTCAGTGGTTATTAGGCCTCAGTGGTTTGAAGGAAACCCAAGGTCGATCTGCGACTCGCTCGGCTCGGGCCAGCGCGTGGTGACCACCTTGGAGCGCGTGTAGAAGTGCACGGACTCGGGTCCGTAGATGTGCGAGTCGCCAAACAGCGAGTTGCGCCAGCCACCGAAGGAGTACGCACCCACCGGTACGGGGAGCGGGACGTTGACGCCCACCATTCCCACCTCGGCGTCCACCTCAAAGCGCCTTGCGGTGCCTCCGTCGCGAGTGAAGATCGCGGTGCCGTTGGCGAAGGAGTTGGCGTTAATGAGCGCCACCGCTTCCTCATACGTCTCGACGCGTACGACGGACAGGACGGGGCCAAAGATCTCGTCCTCGTACACCCTCATTCCCGGCTTGACGTTATCCACAAGGCTCACGCCGATGAAGAACCCGTCGCCCTCGAACTCCTGGGCGGTGCCGTCGACGACGACGGTCGCGCCCTCTGCCTCGGCGCCCGTCACGTACGACGCGACCCTGTCGCGGTGCTCGCGAGTGATGAGCGGGCCCATCTCCGATGCCGGGTCCGTGCCGTCGCCGATCACGAGCTTGCCCATGCGTTCGGCCACCTTGGCGACCAAAACATCGGCCGTCGCGTCGCCGACTGCGACTAGCACGGAGATCGCCATGCAGCGCTCCCCCGCCGCGCCATAGGCCGCGGACACCGCAGCGTCGGCCGCCCCGTCGAGGTCGGCGTCCGGCATGACGACCATGTGGTTCTTGGCGCCACCCAGGGCCTGGACGCGCTTGCCTGCCGCGGTTCCGCGCTCGTAGATCGAGCGGGCGACCGGCGTGGAACCCACAAAGCTGATCGCGGCGACATCGGGAGATTCGATGAGCGCGTCCACCGCGACCTTGTCGCCGTGGAGCACATTGAGCACTCCTGCAGGCAGGCCCGCGTCCTCGAAGAGCCTGACCAGGAAGTCGGAGGCGCCGGGGTCCTTCTCGCTGGGCTTGAGTACCACGGTGTTTCCGCACGCGATGGCCGACGCGGTCATCCACAAGGGCACCATCACCGGGAAGTTGAACGGTGTGATGCACGCGACGACGCCCACCGGCTGCTTGAGCGAGTGGACGTCAACCCCGCGCGAGACCTGCTGAGAGAACTCGCCCTTGAGCAGGTGCACGAGGCCCGCCGCGAACTCGATGTTCTCGATTCCGCGGCTGATCTCGCCCTTCGCATCGGCGAGGACCTTGCCGTGTTCGCGCGTCACGATCGCGGCGAGTTCGTCTTGGCGCTCGACTAGGAGTTGGCGCATGCGGAAGAAGACGTCGGCGCGCTTGATGAGGCCCGTCTCGGCCCACGCGGCGCCTGCGGCTTTGGCCGCGGCGATCACGGCGTTGGCGTCGGCGGTCGATGCGTAAGCGACCTCGCCCACCACGGCCCCCGTGGCGGGGTTGTGGATTGGGCCGGTGCGCTCGGCCGAACCGAACTCCTGGCCGGCGACGTGGTGGCGTAGAACGCCCATTGCTTTCCCTTCGCGAAACACTCCGGACACATTGCCCGGTACCTGAATCACACTGTTCTGCCCAGAATCGCACATAGAATCGGTTTATGCCCTCCTCCGACCGTCGCGAAATCGGCACCAGTCGGACACATCGTCCGGCCGGGGCCGAACAAGACCGCGGCGCGGTCAACATCAGCGCACTCGCAGCGCTGCCCACCGTGGCGGATGCGATCGCGGACCCCGCCTTCGTTGCGGGCGATCCCGAGGTCATCGCCGGGCACAACGCCCTCGGCAACAAGGTGCGCTGGCTTCACGCCTCCGACAACGCCGATGTTGCCCGCTTCTTTGCGGGTGGCGAGCTGCTCATTTCGACAGGGCAGGGATGGCCCGACTCCGACGCTGCCCTCAACGCCTTTGTCGGGGGCCTCGCCGCGGCAGGAATCGCCGGCATCGTCGTGGAGCTCGGTACCCGCTTTAGCCAGGCCCCCCGAGCATTGGTCGAGGCCGCGACTCGGGTAGGGCTGCCCTTGGTCGTGTTGCGCAGCGAGGTGCGTTTTGTGGACCTCACCGAGGCGATCCACAGGCGCATCATCGGCAGCCAGATGGAGGCGCTGCGCGCGCATGCCGACGTCCGCGAGCGCTTCACAGCGCTGGCCCTGCGCGGTGCGCCGGCCGATCACGTCGTGGCCCAACTCGCACGCACGCTCGCCTCCCCCGTCATCCTTGAAAACCTGGCGCACCAGGTCGTGGCCGCCGAAGTGATCGACGGGGCCGATGCCGATGTTCTCGCCGATTGGGAGCGCCGGTCGCGCGAGGCGGCATCTCTCGCTCCCGGCGAGACGGACTGGCTCATCGTTCCCGTCGACGCCAGGGGCACGCGCTGGGGAACCCTTGTCGCACTTCCAGGCGCCCCGCACCCCGCAGGCCGCCTCAGCGTGCTTGAGCAAGGCGCGATCGCTCTCGCCATTGGTTGTCTCGCCGATGGGGGCGCCGAGGAATGGAATTGCATTGCCCGGCGCGGACTCCTCGAGGGGCTGCTCGAAGGTCGTTTCGCCACGACGGCCGATGCTGGGGCGAGGCTCGAGTCCGCGGGGCTCCCTGTCGCTGGTAGGCGCCTCTACGGCATCGCGGTGTCCTCACCAACCGCGACCGCGCAAGAGGTCGAGGCGGCGGCCCGCGCAAGCGGCGGTGTGGCGCGAGCGCTGCCCCTCGACTCGACTCAACCGGGAGTGACGGTTGCGCTGCTCTCCGTGCCCTCCGCGCGTGGACTCGATCACGATTCGGCCCAGGCGCTGCTCAAGGCGATCGACGGCGGGCCCCGCGCCACCTTGACGATCGGGAGGGCGGCGACCAGCATCGACGAGGCGCTCGCGTCGATGCGAGACGCTATCGACCACAGCGCGAGTCGCCTCACTGCCCCCGACCGCAAGGGAAACTCCGACGCTGGGGGCCGAATCCTCTGGGCCGACGAGCGACCGCTCGCCCACCTGCTCAACAGCTTGCGCGACGACCACAGGTTGCTCGATCACGGCGAGCGCATGCTGGCCCCACTCATCGAGCACGACGCTCGCACTGGCGGAGATTTGGAACTTGTCTTGGCGGCGATGCTCGCGCACCCCAGCAATCGCACGGCCGCTGCGAGAGCGTCGCACTTGTCGCGATCGGTGTTCTACCAGCGGCTGGCGATCATCGCGTCGCTTCTCGACGCAGACCTTGACGACGGCGAGACGCAGACCGCCCTGCACATCGCGCTGCTGGCGCGCCGGGGTAAGTAGGGGCGTATCCTGCCAACGCTGTGCCCTTGACGTGCATGGACGTGCCCGCTGCGTTCTCGCGACCGAGTGGGCCCGTCAGATGCCTGTGCGTTGGCTTCGGCAACGCAATCCCAAGTTATGCCTGAAGATCGTGGAACACCCAGCCTTCAGCGCTCGTCCAGTGGTACAGCTCCCCAGTTCCTCCTTCCATCCACAAGTCCGTGAGTGGGGCTGGCGCGGCGAACGTTCCCCAGGTGAAGTAGGAGGGACTCGCTGGTAGGAGTCCGCCGCGAGTCCCGGTCGATGCCATCCCCACAAAGAGGTGACATCTGGTGGCTCCGTAGACGACAGCTTCTCTAGTGAGCTTGGTGAGCTTGCCCTGGATGGTCGGGTCGGTACCCAGATATCGCGTCAGCGCATCTAGGTACGGCTCATCCACAGCCAATGCAGCAGCATTCCGGCTCACAACCCGTACGACCGGCGGGGAAGTTGATGCTAGGAGCGACGCCTTCACAAGCGGGTGAATAGCACACGGTCCCGGCCCGTCCTCCTCTGAGAGGTCAAGGGCACCCAGCGCCTGAGCGACAGCGGGAGCAAGTTCCTTGACGAGTTGCGCTCTATCCCAACCGTTCTCGAGATGCAATATCCAAGACGCGGAGCCTCGATACTGGCGAGCCACAGCAAGCTCGAACTTCGACAGCGCAGCACTTGAGCTCTGGTAGTTCGGATCAAGAGACGTCGTCACCTCGGCTATCTGCGTCTCGCCTGCCAGCCCCTCAAGCGCGATATCAACTGCCCCATTGCGGCCACGCCCGAGCTCTCGCTGGTCATCCTCCAGCCGAGGAACCAAGCCCGTAAACGCGTGGAGTAGGAATGCCGCTCGCCACTCAGACCCGTCAGTGTTGCGAAACTCGAACTGGATTCCATCAAGTACGTTGGTGTCCCGATGGCCAAGCGCAATCGACAGACTCTCCGCGCGGGCACCAACCTGACTGGAGGTTGCGGGGCGGCTCCGATGCGTCGATCTCCACAGTGTCAGGTGTACACCACGGCAGGACCCGTGTCGCCAGCGTTCGCGCCGCAGGCGTGGTCACACGAGCCCGTGCATTGCGAACACGCCTCCATCTGACCCGGTGCACGCCAAGTACCCACAGGATGAGCCCTGATGCTCCCTAGGCCGCACAAGTGCCCACACAACGGGGACACGCGGCGAGACCCCGCGCAGACCCCGGCGGCGGTGTTCACGCACGTGAACACTCCCGCCATGTTCACGTACGTTGACACACCCGCCATGTTCACGTACGTTGACATCATGGATCAGCTCAATGCGCGGACCGTCGCACTGCTCGGCAAGGCAGTACGCCAGCTTCGCGGCGCGCGCGCGCTCACGCAGGGCGAACTCGCCGAGCGTGCAGGCGTATCGAGGACATGGCTCAGCCAGCTCGAGTCAGGCACTCGACGCAACGCGGAACTGGCCGCGGTGTTGAGCGTGCTCGACGTCCTTGGCGCCCGCCTCACCCTCACCATCGACGAGGAGGGCAAGCCGTGACCGAACATCTCGTGGTGCTGCTCGCTGGCGAGGTCGCGGCCGAGGTCCGCCGCACGCGCGCGGGCGCGCTTGGCCTGACATACGTGGACGGCAAGGCCCTGTCAGCCACTCCCCTGTCGCTCTCGCTGCCGCGCGGCATCGCGCATGTGGGCGCCACCGTCGAGCGCTTCGTGACCGGTCTACTTCCCGAGAACGACGAGGCCCTTGCCGCGATCGCGACTCGGTTTGGCGCAGACCGACGTGACCCGCTCAGCATGCTCGAGGCGGTCGGGCTCGACTGCCCAGGCGCCGTGCAGTTCTGCGCGGAGAACGGGGTAACCGACGCACTTGCGAGGACTGGCGGAGCCGCCGCCGTGACCGACTCCCACATCGAGGCACGCCTGGCCGAACTGGACACCAATGCAGCCGCGTCGTGGATGATGCAGGGCGAGCACTGGTCGCTCCCCGGGACGCAACAGAAGTTCGCGCTTCGCTACGAAGGCGGCGTGTGGTGCGAGACTCGTGGCTCGGAGCCCACCACTCACATCGTGAAGCCGGGCATCAGGCGGGTCAGGGCACAGGCACTCGCGGAACACGTCACCATGACAGCGGCGCGGCGCCTGGGGGTGCCTACCGCGATCACCCAGTTTGTCGAGTTCAAGAGTGAGAGCGCCATCGTGATCGAGCGCTTCGACAGAGTGCGCCGGGAGGGCGCGGTGGTGCGCCTCCACCAAGAGGATCTGTGCCAGGCCCTCGACATCGGCGAGAAGTACGAGGACCGCGGCGGCCCGTCGGCGGCGCGCATCGCACGGCTGGTGTCGGACTCCGCGGCCCGCGCGAGCGACGCCGAGGCGAACGTGCGCGCGTTCGTCGACATGGTGATCTTCAACACCGTGGTGGGCGCGCCCGACGCGCATGCCAGGAACTTCGCGGTGATGCTCGACGGGGATTCTGTGCGCCTGGCGCCGATGTTCGACTCGGCCACCGCCTTGGGGCATGCAACCACTGGGGTGCGCAAGGCGGCGATGAGCATCGGCGGCGAGTTCGAGCTCGACCGCCTCACGTGGCACAACTGGGAACTCTTCGCGAACGATGTGGGCGTCGACACCAAGCACGTGCGCGACAGGGTTCTCCACTTCGCGAGCGAGGCGCCCGCGGCCTTCGAGAAGACTCTCGGCGAGGTGGACCACCCCGAAGCCGCCGAGCTCAAGCAACGCCTGACCGCGCCGCTAGCCGCGTTGGCGGCGCACATGGCGGCGTCGTTCAAGCGCGGTTGACACCGCCGCTCCACCAACATCGACAAGGCGCTCGACCCACGTTGCTCGCGCGAAGCGACACTCGCCAGCCGCGAGGCCGTCTGCCCATGCTCCTATGCTGTTGAGCCATGGAGCAGATTCGTCATGTTCGCGGCGCGCAGCTCGATATCGCATATGAGCGACACGGCGAACGGGGAGGCTGGCCCGTCGTCCTGCTTCACGGCTTCCCTTATGACCCGCGCTGTTACGACGATGTCGCGACCAATCTCGCGGCTGAGGGAGCCAACGTCGTGGTGCCCTACCTTCGCGGCTACGGGACCAGCCGGTTCCTCAGCCCCGACACGATCAGGTCGGGGCAGCAAGCGGCCCTCGCCCATGATCTTCGCGATCTGATCGAAGGTCTCGAACTTGCCAAGCCGATCGTGGCCGGCTTCGATTGGGGTGGACGGGCGGCGTGCGTCGCGTCGATGCTCTGGCCAGACCTCGTCTCCGGCCTCGTCTCGGTGGGCGGCTACAACGTCCACGACCTCGCGGCAATGTCACGCATACCCGAAGTGCCTGCCGCAGAGAGTCGCAACTGGTATCAGTGGTACTTCCATAGCGAGCGAGGTCGCGCCGGCCTAGATCGCTACCGTCGAGAAATCTCGCGGCAATTGTGGGCCGAGTGGTCCCCGTCTTGGGCAGTATCGGAAGACATCTTCACCGAGACGGCGGCCTCCTTCGACAACCCGGACTTCGTCGACACGGTGATCCACTCATATCGTCACCGCTACGGCCTGACCGCAGGTGACCCCCGCTATGAGGCGGACGAAAGGGCGATTGCCGCGCAGCCTCCGATTGTCGTGCCCACCGTTGTCGTCGACGCCACAGATGACCCGCTCGACGAACCCCAGAGTCGCGAAGCACATTTTCGTCACTTTCCGAATCTTGTCGACCACGTCCTCATCCATGCAGGACACGACGTCCCGCAAGAGGAGCCCGCGGCCTTCGCTGAAGCGATCCGAATGCTCCACCGATCACTGCATCGCTGACGAACGACGGCCGTCGATCTCTGACAGGAACGCCGTGCGGACCCACGAATCCTCTGAACGAGCGGACGACGGGAGTAGCGAGTTTCTGACCCAGTCCGGGGCGGCGCAGCGGCGCGTCAAGCGGCGTGAGCGTCTATGTCACGTAGATCTTGCGCAGCGTCTCTTTGACGGTCCACACGGTCTTCATGCCTGATTCGAGCCTGAAAACGTCACCGGGGCCTACCTCGATCGAGGGCAACGCGGGCGACACGAAGTCGATGCGGGCTCGGCCCGATATCACCACTGACACCTCGTCGACTTCGACATCGGTCGAAGATACAGCGGTGCATTCCCACACGCCCACCGTCGGCGCTCCGTCCACCACTTGCATGGGCGAGACGGCTGCGTGCTCAAGCGCAACATCGGCCGCGTGAACGACCGCGCCCGCTGGCAGCAAGAGCGTCACGAGTCGAATCCCATGCCCAACTTGTCGAGCGTCTTGAGCAACAGGTTGCGCTTGCCTTCGTTGTGATCGGCGCGGTTCATGGACCACCGGACCATGTTGACGCCCACGGCCGCGATGGGTTCGGGAGGGAACGGGAGCGGGCGGTCCTTGACCATTTGCAGGCGAGTCCGCTCGGTCTCCTCCCCCGCGAGCAGGTCGAGCATCACGGCCGCGGCAAAGCGCGACGCACCAACGCCCAGCCCGGTGAAGCCCGCCGCGTACGCCACGTCGCCTCCGCGCGCGGCGCCAAAGAACGCGCAATAGCGCGAGCACGAGTCGATGACCCCGCCCCAGCGGTGGGTGAACTTCAGCCCCACCAGCTGCGGGAACGTCGTGAAGAAGTGGCCCGCGAGCTTCTCGTAAGACTCGGTCCTGTCCTCGTACGCCTCCTTGATACGCCCGCCCGCGTGATAAATCGCGTCGTAGCCGCCAAAGAGGATGCGGTCGTCGGGCGTGAGCCGGTAGTAGTGGAACTGGTTGCCCATGTCGGCGATGCCCTCGCGGCCCTTCCACCCGATCGACGTCATCTGGGCGGCGGTGAGCGGCTCGGTCACGAGCGAGTAGTCGTACACGGGAACGGTCATAAGCGCATTGCGACGCAGCAGCGACGGGAAGGCGTTGGTCGCGAGGACGACCTTCCTGCTTTTGATCGTGCCTGCGGCGGTGCGCACCACCGTTCCCGCGCCGATGCCGAGCACGGGAGAGTGCTCGTAGATCTCTACTCCCAGATCCGTCGCCACGCGGGCCAGCTCGTACGCAAGCTTGGCGGGGTGCACGAGCGCCGTGTCCCTGCCGTCCGACTGTGCCGCGAGGTACGTCGGCGACTTCACGAGGGCCTGGATCTCCGCTGTTGTCAGGACGTCTCCCTCCAGCTCGGCCACTTGGTGAGGTTCGACAGCCACCGTGAGTGATCCGTTGCGCTCGAAGTTGACGTCCATCTTGTAGCGTGCGACGGTTCGCTCGATCTCGTCGATATTCTGGGCGCCAAGGCGCTCGAGCTCGTCGATTTCCTCGGGCCACCTGCTGGCTCCGTTGTCGTGGCCGTGGGTGAGGCTCGGCTCGCAAAAACCGCCGTTGCGGCCCGACGCCGCCCAGCCGACGGTGTGCGCCTCGACGACGACGACGCTGCGCTGCGTGTCGCGCTCCTTGGCCTGGACCGCGGCCCACAGGCCGGTGTATCCGGCGCCGACGATGACGAGGTCGGCCTCCATTCCCTGCGTCAGTGCCGGGCGGTCGACATGGGTGACGTCGTCCAGCCAGAAGGGCTTGAGCTTGGTGTTTTCGAGGGCGGCGACGACGACGTCGCGGGCCGTTGGTTGACGCTCAAAGACCGTGGTGCCCACGGATATCACTGCTCCAGTGCGCCCGACACCCCCCAGTGGGGCGCCTGGACGTCTTGCTCGAATCAAAGCCTATGACGGGCGTGACGCGCAACGGCGCAGGTCCTGGGTGCAGGTCACTCCAGCGGAAGGATCGGCACTAGTCGCACGAAGTGCGAGACCTCCCGGGCGACGTCATACTGCCGCAACGCGTGGATGTACGCGGTCTTGTCGACGTCCCAGTCGTATGTTCACAGGTCCGGCCCGTCTTGCGCCGCGACGAAGACGAGTCCGCGAGCAGGCGCGTAGACCGACCATTTCCGTCCACAAACGGATGGATCCGCACCGTCTCCGCATGCGCAACAAGTCCAGGACCGCGAGCATCCCAGTCATTGGTGTGGTCCCAGCGATACATGATGTTGTCGAGTGAGGATCGGAGCTCAACCGCGATAAGTGCAGGCGAGACGCCGATGTTGCGTTCCCTGGTGCTGCGGCGTCCGGCCCACTGCCATATGTCGCCGTAGAGCCGCCGGTGAAGGTCGTAGAGGAACGTCTCGGACACCAAATCCGCCACCGAGAGACTCCCGTCGACAACGGCTTCGAGGAGGCCTCGCTGAACTTCGTCGCCGATCGCCTGCTCAAGTTCGTATACGTCGGCCTTCAGCACGGGATCCCCGAGCGCTGCACGCACCTCGGGAAGCAGGGCATCCTCCTCGTCCGGAGTCAGAGGAGTCTCGCCATAGTCACCCTCAAGAGGCGTCAGGATCGTTTCTCTCTGCCATCGAGCACCCGCTGCACACCTGCGGCACGAGGTCGCCCGTCTGGAATTGCGCTTCCCTCCAGACGAGCGGAGGCCTTGGTCGATCGTGTAGAGGCGCGCGCGATCGCGGCCTTGTCCACCGGACCCTTTGTCATCGCGATCACCTCCCGCCGTTCCATCATTTCGTACCATCGTACCGAGCCGAAGGCACGCGTGCAGTGGGAGGTTCCCGCTGCAGACCACGGGATCACCCTGCATTTCAGGGCTTTATTCGGTGACCCTGGGCACCAACGCGCCTTTCCGCTACCATGAACGAAGCACCTTATAAAGTGTCGAGATCACCATGCGCCAGGCCGGCGGTTGGTCTCGTAAATTCTTCGAGTACCCGTCGCCAGGCCGGACGGGTGGAGGAATTATGGCTATCGAAATCAACCCCGAGCGCATTCAGACGCTCATCGGCGAGCAGACCGACATGCTCAACGCGCGCACCCAAGCATCCAAGACGATGTACGACCGCGCCCGCCAACACCTGAGCGGCGGCGTCGCGTCAAGTTACCAGGGCCGCGACCCGTGGCCCATCTACATCGAGTCGGGCAAGGGCGACATCATCACCGACGTCGACGGCAACGTCTACTACGACTTCCACAACGGCTTCGGCTCCATGGTCCAGGGCCACGGACACCCCGCCATCGGCAAGGCCGTTGCCGACCGCTACCCGCTCGGGACGCACTTTGCGGCCATGACCGAGGACTCGGTCGTCGTCGCCGACGAGCTTGCCCGCCGTTGGGGCCTGCCCAAGTGGCGCTTCACCAACTCGGGCTCCGAGGCGACGATGGACGCCATCCGCATCGCCCGCGCCTACACGGGCCGCGACACCGTCATGAAGATCTTCGGCTCCTACCACGGCCACCACGACACCGTCATGGTGTCGATCGGCGTCGAATACGACAAGATCGGCGACCGCGAGAACCTCGCCTCACTCGCCTACGGAGCTGGAATCCCGCAGGCGACGGTCGACATGACCATCGCGGTGCCTTTCAACGACGCCCCCGCGATGGAACGTCGCATCGTGCGCCTTGACGCCGAGGGCCGCAAGCCCGCTTGCGTCATCATGGAGCCCGCGATGATGAACCTGGGCGTCGTACTCCCAGAGCCCGGCTACCTCGAGGCAGTGCGCGACATCACGACCCGCCACGGCATCGTCCTCATCTTCGACGAGGTCAAGACCGGCCTCACAATCGCCGCTGGCGGCGCCGTCGAGAAGTTCGGCGTCACGCCCGACATGGTGACACTCGCCAAGGCTCTCGGAGGCGGACTGCCGTCAGGAGCAATCGGCGGCACCGAAGAGGTCATGTCAGTCGTCGAGGACCACACCGTGTACCAAGTGGGCACCTACAACGGCAACCCGCTGTCCATGGCGGCCGCACGAGCGTCGCTCTTCGAGGTGCTCACCCCCGAGGCGTACGAGCACCTTGCCGCGCTCAACGACCGCATCGTCAAGGGCTGCCAGGAGGTCATCGAGAAGTACGACCTCCCCGGCTACGCCGTCGGCATCGGCTCCAAGGGCTGCGTGACGTTCTCGTCGGCCAAGATTGTCGACTACGAGACCTTCAAGGCCAACCAGTTCCCCGAGCTATGCGAGCTCGCATGGCTGTGGAACATGAACAACGGCATCTTCATGACGCCCGGCCGCGAAGAGGAGTGGACCATGTCGGTGGTCCACAGCTTCGACTCGGTGGACAAGTACATCGAGGTCTTCGACGGGTTTGCCGCCGCGATCACGTCCGACTGATACGTCCGACTCACACGGCGGCGATCGGTTGGTACCGCCCCAGCCGGGGACCTTCGACCTCGCGCCGCACGCGTGATCCGTGACACCCTGAAAGGTGCCCCCTCGGATCACCCGAATGGGGAGCAGCGAGGGAAAGCCATGGTCACCCTTCTCGACCTTTCGGAGTACTGCACCTATTCGCCCGAGGACGACATCGATCACAAGCCAGGCAACGACCTCAAGGCCGTGCCTCGCGGCCTGAGCATCTTCGCCGACATACCGTTCCAGGTGGACGGCCTCATCCAGCTCTCAGGCCAAATCTCGCACGAAAGGACCGGGGAGGTGTTCCCCGCCGCCGCGCTGGGTATCCCCGTAGGCGTGGCGTCGAACCGCATGCACTTTCTGCAGTGTTCGTCATGGCATGGCGTCAACGGCACCGTGATCGGCGAATACCGCGTGCACTACGCCGACGGCGACACCGCCCTGATCCCCATCGTCTACGGCCATAGCGTGGTGAACTGGTGGTTTACGGTCGGAGATCCGTTGCCCACCGATGCGGTCATCGCCTGGACCGGCAACAACAAGCGCACCGAGGACGTGGGGCACTCGATCCAGCTTTACGCTTTTACGTGGCTCAACCCGCGGCCCGATGCCCCCATCGCCACCCTCGACTTCGTGTCCCTTGGCAAAGAGTCGGCACCCTTCCTGATGTCCGTCACGCTGGACTGACCAGACGGAGCAAGGCGACTTCCAGAGCGACAGCCACGAGCGCTCCGTTGTCGGTGCGCCTTACGCGACCCACACCTTGAGACCGTGGGCCTCAAATTGGGCTTTGACGCGCGCGACGAGCTCATGGGACGGCGGCAGGGTGTTCTCCAACAGGTAGGGCTCCCCTGTCGCTTCCCACTTGGACTTGCCCATCTGGTGGAACGGCAGGATCTCCATGCGCTCGACGCCGTCAAGCGTGGCCACAAACTCGGCAATCGCTTCGACGTTTTCGGGCGCATCGGTGAGATCGGGCACCAATACAAAGCGCACCCACATCTTCTTGCCAAGGTTCGACAACCGCGTCGCGAAGTCGAGCGTCGGCTGGAGTGGTCGGCCCGTCACGCGCCTATAGGTCTCGGGGATACCCGACTTGATGTCGAGCAGCACCAGGTCGATGTAGTTGAGGTCGGCATCCGTGAGGCGCGATCCCAGCAGGCCCGCCGTGTCGAGCGCCGTATGGATGTTGAGGTCGTGCGCGCGCCTGAACACGCTCATCACGAACTTGGCTTGCAGCAGCGGCTCGCCGCCCGAGATGGTAAGGCCTCCGTCCGTCACCTTCATGACGGTCGCGTAGCGCGTCACGCGCGCCATGACCTCGTCGACGGTGTGGCGCACCCCATCCTTCATGCGCCACGTGTCGGGGTTGTGGCAGAACTGGCAACGCAGGCCGCAACCGGCCATGAACAGCGTCATGCGCGTGCCAGGGCCGTCGGCTCCTGTCACCAGGTCCCATGAATGCACGGAGCCCGTCGAGTTGTCGTGGATCTCTTCGCTCTGCGCGAGTTCCTCGTCAGCGACCTCCATGGGAGGTGCCTGAAGGAGCGGCACGGAAACGGGTTGGTTCGTCATCGCGTTACTCCTTCCACGCCCTGGGGGACAGCCGTGGGTCGGTCAAGACTGGGGACAGTCAAGGCTTGGCCCTTCAAAGACGGGGCCCACCCATTGCTGGGCTTGTGCAAGACTACGGCGCCCCGCCGCAAGGACGGAGCGCCGTGGCGTTTTGAGACTTGCGTCGTGAAACTCGCGTCTTGAAACTTATAGACCAGCGTGGAACGTACGCGACAACACGTCGAGTTGCTGCTCACGTGTGAGTCGAATGAAGTTCACCGCGTAGCCCGAGACACGAATAGTGAGCTGCGGGTAGTTCTCCGGGTGTTCCATGGCGTCCTCGAGCGTCTCGCGGTTGAGCACGTTGACGTTCATGTGGAAGCCCTGGCTCACGGTGTACGCGTCCAGGAGGCCCACCATGTTCTTGACCTGCTCGGCGCGGTCACGGCCAAGGGCCGATGGCACGATCGAGGTGGTCAGCGAGATGCCGTCCTGGGCGTCGTCGTAAGGCAACTTGGCGACCGACAGGGCCGATGCCATGATGCCGTGAACGTCGCGGCCATTCATCGGGTTTGCACCGGGGGCGAAGGGCTCGCCAAGGCGACGGCCGTCGGGCGTGTTGCCGGTGGCCTTGCCGTAGACGACGTTTGACGTGATCGTCAGCACTGACTGCGTGTGCTTCGCATTGCGGTACGTCTTCTGTTTGCGGATCTTCTCCATGAAGCGGTGGACGAGGTCGATCGCGATGTCATCTGCGCGGTCATCATCGTTTCCGTACGTGGGGAACTCGCCGTCGACAATGTAGTCGATGACCAGACCCGTCTCGTCACGCACGGGCTTGACCTTGGCGAACTTGATGGCGGACAGCGAGTCCGTTGCCACCGAGAGGCCCGCGATGCCGCAAGCCATAGTGCGCAGGATCTCGCGGTCGTGAAGCGCCATCTCGATGCGCTCGTACGAGTACTTGTCGTGCATGTAGTGAATGACGTTGAGCGCGTCGACATACGTCTCGGCTAGCCATTCCATGAACGTGTCGAACTTGGCCATGACGTCGTCGAAATCGAGCACGTCGCCCTTGACGGGAGCCACCGCGGGTGAAATCTGCTTGCCGCTCACCTCGTCGCGTCCGCCATTCATCGCGTACAGCAGGCCCTTGGCAAGGTTGACGCGCGCTCCGAAGAACTGCATCTGCTTGCCGACCTCCATGCCGGACACGCAGCAAGCGATCGCCGCGTCGTCGCCGCACTGCTCGCGCAACAGGTCGTCGGACTCGTACTGGACCGCCGACGTGTCGATCGACACCTTGGCGCAGAACTCCTTGAAGCCGATCGGCAGCTTGTCGCTCCACAGCACCGTCATGTTGGGCTCGGGAGCCGGGCCAAGGTTGTTGAGCGTGTGCAGGAAGCGGAACGAGTTCTTGGTGACCAGCGAACGGCCATCGTCGCCGATCCCCGCGATCGACTCGGTGACCCACAGCGGGTCGCCCGAGAACAGCGCGTCGTATTCGGGGGTGCGGAGGAAGCGCACGATGCGGAGCTTGATGACGAAGTCATCGATGATCTCCTGCGCGCCGCTCTCGGTCAGTGTGCCCTCGGCAAAGTCACGCTCGATATAGGTATCGAGGAAGGTCGAGGTGCGGCCCAGCGACATGGCGGCGCCGTTTTGCTCCTTGACCGCGGCCAAGTAGGCGAAGTAAAGCCACTGAACGGCTTCCTTGGTGTTGGTTGCCGGCTTTGAGATGTCGAAGCCATAAGACGCGGCCATCTGCTTGAGCTCGCCTAGGGCCTTGATCTGCTCCGAGTTCTCTTCGCGGTCGCGAATGATGTCCTCGGACGAGCGCTCCATGTCGAGCACGACACGGTCGTTCTTCTTGGCCTTGATCAGCGCGTCAACGCCATAGAGGGCAACACGGCGATAGTCGCCGATGATGCGGCCGCGGCCGTAGGCATCGGGAAGACCAGTGACGATGTGGCTCGAGCGGGCGGCGCGCACGTTGGGCGGGTAGGCGTCGAAAACGCCATCGTTGTGCGTCTTGCGGTAGTTCGAGAAGACGTTCTCGAGCATGGGGTCGACGGGGTACCCGTAGGTCTCCAACTGCTTGACCACCATGCGCCAGCCGCCGAAGGGCATGATCGCGCGCTTGAGCGGGGCATCCGTCTGCAGGCCGACAATCAGGTTGTCGTCCTCGCTGATGTAGCCGGGGGCGTGCGACGTGATCAGTGCAGGGGTGGCATAGTCAATGTCATAGACGCCCTTCTCGCGCTCCACGGGGAACATGGCGGAGAGGGTCGCCCACACGCGCGTGGTGCGCTCGGTAGGACCGACAAGGAACGTGTCGTCGCCTGTGAACTCGGTGTATGAGCACTGGATGAATCCGCGCACGTCGATGGAATCGGTCCATGGACCGGTGGGGAACGAACGCCAAGCTTGGACTTGCTGTGCGTCTGTTTTGGAGGTTGTGGTGCCGTCTGCCGCGATTGTCATCTCGGTAAACCTTCCTACATGGGGAAAGGCGCTGTAGCGCCAGTACTTCGAACGTATGCCCCCGGGGGCGTACATTTATGGGACTTTTGCCCTGAGGTCCCTGGTCTTGGGGTCCCAGGAAAGTCGCACGGTGGGCACCGTACGGCTACAGTGACAGCAATGTCCCAGCCAGTGGCGATGATGCCATGCTGTGAGGGAGAGACAGTGCACACACTACGCCCCCGCCCGCGACGGGCCGCAGTTCTCGGTCTCGCATCGGTACTGTCGCTCAGTGCGTGCGGATTGCTTGATGGAACCGACCCGAGCGGCTCGCCTGTCGCGTCCGTCGCGCCGGGAAACCAGACCGAAATCTCGATCGCGGTGTGGGGCGGCTTCGGCCTTGATGATCTCATCACCGAATACGAGGCCGACCACCCCGCGGTGTCGATCAACCTCATTTCGGGCGACTACAACCCCCTGCACGATTCACTGCAGCGGGAGCTCGTCTCTGGCAAAGGCGCACCCACGATCGCCGCGATCGGTGAGGACTATATCGCCAAGTTCGCGGCCCAGCCTGAGCGGTTCGTGAACCTCTCCACATTGGGCGGCAACGACTACAAGGACGCGTATTTGCCGTGGAAGTGGGCAGAAGGTGCCAGCCAGGATGGCAGCGCCATTATCGGAATGGGCGCCGATGTTTCGGGGCTTGCCCTCTGCTACCGCAGCGATCTATTCGCCGCCGCGGGGCTTCCCACGGATCGCCTCGAAGTCTCCGGGGCCATGAGCGATTCGTGGGAGGGCTTCCTCACCCTTGGCAAGCAGTACACCGAGGCTTCGGGTGGCGCCGCGTTCATCGACAACGCGACGAGCCTCCTCAATCCCATCCGCAACCAGACGGGTGCGTCCTACTACGACACAAGCGGCACGCTGAGCCCCGACGCCGCGAAGCCTGCTTTCGCCATCGCCACTCGGGCCATCAGCTCGGGTCTGTCTGCCGGATACACCCAGTTCTCGGATACGTGGGACAAGGGCCTGACCGACGGATCGTTCGCCGCGACCCTATGCCCCGTGTGGGGAATGGGTTACATCCAGGGCGTGGTGACTAAGTCCAACTACCAACCCACGTGGGACATCGCCGACATCCCAGGGCCAGGAGGCTCGTGGGGCGGATCGTTTTACACGATCCCTGCTCAGGCGAGCCTTGAACAGCGCGACGCCGCGTGGGAGTTCCTCAGGTGGTTGCTTGCTCCCGCGCAGCAGTTGAAGGTGTTCCAGGCGACTGGTTCGCTGCCTTCGCAGCCGTCGGTCTACCAGGACTCGAGCGTGAAGGACTACAAGATCCCGTTCTTCAACGACGCACCAGTGGGAACGATCCTCGCCAAGGCTGTCCAGGAGTTGCCCGTGACTGTGTCGCACGACCCCAGGAACGGCACTGTTGAGGCCGCGATGGAGCAGGTGCTCGATGGCGTCCAGACCGGCGACGTCGCTAGCGCCGATGCGTGGAAGGTAGCGGTCGAGGCCGCCAAGGTTGTCGACGCCTCCAACACCAACACCCCACCGACCGCCAGCCCTAGCCCCTCCGCCGGCCCCTAGTACGCGCGGCTCTTGGAACGCTCCGGTCTTAGGAAGAGCGCGACTGCGCCGTCGCCGTGACGGTAATCCCGTCCACGTACGGCATGAGCGCCTCGAGGCCAAACAGCGGGTAGACGATGATCTCGACAGTGACGCGCGCCGTGATCGCATCGGGAGCATCGACGGAGACGATCCGGACTCCTTCGAGGCGATCGGTCCCCCGCTCAGCCACGTGGGCCACCACCGCGTCGCTCATGCGCGACTGCGCGAGCGCGACGTCTGCCGTTCCCGCCGTCGCGGTGTAGTACCCCTGGCTGGAGACGGCGTCGGAGGCATCCTCGGCGAGCTCGTCTGCGAGGTTCGCAAGGCGCATTCGGGTCAAGTGCACCGACGTCGCGGCGGAAATCACCAGGATCAGCATGATCGCGAGCACGGCGAAGCCGAGCGTCAGTATCCCGATCGTGCCCTCGTCATCTCGCCGATGTAGCAGCGCTCTCATTGGTCGTTCACGACCGAGTCAACGGGAGCGCGTGCCGACGCGACGACGTCAACCGAAAGCGGGATGGCGCCACTGACGAACCCTGGGATGCCTGGCAGAGCCACCACAATCGTGACCTTGGCACCCAGGTTGCCGCCCGGCTCGAGACACGGGCCCTCGCACGTGACTGCCAGCGAGGCCGCGTCCGAATCGAAGCCAAAGTCGTCTGCTACAAGCAGCACCGCCGCGTCAGCTCGACTGGCGCCCGCAGCCATCGCCACTTCACGCGAGGCGCCGTGCTCGCGGGACGCCACCCCGGTCACCACCGCGGTGCGGGCCGCCTCGTGCGCGGCGCCCTCCGCCGCAAACGCGCCCGCTTGTATGCGCGAAAGGGCGACCACCACATACGTCAGCGGTACGAGCAAGAGCAGCGACAAGGCAATGAACTCCACGATTGCAGCCCCATCGTCGCCGGCGCGGTCGCTCCTCCGCCTTGCCCACGCGCACAGGTCAGCCACGCGCCGCCTCCTCGAACGCGCGCGCCGACACCGTCATGGTTCCCGCGCCCCACAGACCCAAGAGCGGCACGGGCGCGCTCACGGTCACCTCGACCGCGGGCGCGCTCTCGATCGTCGTGTCCTCAGCCGTCACGCTCGTCTCGATGCCTCCGAGCGACTCGCTCAGTAGCCAACGGGTCCGGTCGACGCCATCCTGAGTGCCACGGTCGTTCGTTGCCGCGAGCCTCGCACCCTCCGACGCGGCAGACACCATCATGTTTCGGACGTGAAGAGTCAACGCCAACTGGATCACGCCCATCGCGAGGGCTATCACCAAGGCCGACACCAACACAAACTCGACGAGGGCGTTGCCCTCCTCGCCCTTATCCCTAGCCGCCCGTAACACCATCGATCGCCGATGAAAACAGTTCATTCAACTTGGGGCCCGCGATTGCCCACAACCCAGCCACAAGGCCAGCGGTCATCAGGGTGATGAGGACCCAGCCGGGGACATCCCCCCTGTCGTCGTTCTGCCTCTTTGACAGCCATTCCCATTTCCGCATTGGATTTCCTTCCCCCTCGGCCCGCGTTGTTACAGACCAAGTCGAATAGTGGTGAGGCCAGGGAAAACCGCGAAAATCACGGTCACGGGGAGGATGAGAAACACGACAGGCACCATCATGGCGATCTCCCGCTTCCCACCCTCCTCCATCAGCGCGCGCTGGCCGGCGTCGCGCACATCTTGAGCTTGGGATCGCAGCACCTCGGCGAGTGGGGTCCCAAGGTCCACCGCGGTCGCCACGCCGTCCGCGAAGCGCCGCAACGCCAGAACTCCCGTTCTGTCGGCGAGTTGCATGAGCGCCTGCGACAAGGGCGCGCCTGCTCGCGCGGTCGCAAGCGTGTACCTGAGCTCCTCGGCCATCACTCCCTTCGTGGTGCGCGCGACCCTTTCCAAGGCTCCGAGCGCTCCCTCACCAGCGCTGACCGACAGCGCAAGCAGTTCCGCCACCGTGGGGAGTTCGTCCACGATCCGACCCTCTCGCTTTGTCACGGCGAGACCGAGAACGTAGTCCTTGGCGGCAGCCGCGCCCACTCCCGCGACGGCGACCAATACAAAGAGCGCCACGGGCGAGGGATGTCTCGACGCGGCGAGCACCAGCGCCAGTCCGGTCCCGCCGACGAGGCCACCGACGCCCCACACGACCTGCTGCGCGCGGAACTGCTCGACAGTCACATCGGATCCCGCCCTCACGAGGCGCGCCCGGAGCTCCTGAGTGGGCGAACCCCATCGCTCGACCCAGCGCACCCCGTCGCGAACTACGGGAGCGAGCAGCCTCTCGATCGTCGGGAAGGGAGTCGTCGGCGAGTTGAGGCGCTTGAGTTCCTCCGCAGCGGATGCACGCACATGTGGAGCGATCCGGTCGGCGATGCGGGGAATCCGCGCGGACCAAAACGCGACGAGCAGCGCGAGGCCCAGCCCGAACATGGCACCAAGAACCACGGTAGTGGGCGTCATCGAAGGACCCTGCTCTCCTGAGGCAGCCGGCCCACCCGCACCATGATCCGGTACGCGAGCACGGTACTCGCGCCGCCGATGAGCAGCACGCTCACGCCGGAGGGCGAGTTGTATGCCTGGGCGTTCGCAGGCCTCGTAGCCAACAGAGCCAGAACCAGCCATGGAGCGGCGACCGCGAGTCGCGCCGCGTTCACCGTCCAACTTTGCCGTGCCTCGAGCTCGCCGCGCGTCCTCGCATCGTCCCTCAGGAACTGGCTGAGCGTGCGCAATAGCCGCCCCACGTCCGTCCCTCCCACATCGCGCGTGATGCGGAGCGCCTCGATGATGCGGTCGGCCACTGGATCCGCGAGTCTCGCCTTGAGCGCATCGAGGCAGTCGCCGAATCTTCCGGAGGACCTGAAGTCCTCGGCGAACGCGGTAAACGGTTCGCGCAGTTGCTCCGGGCCGCGCTCGCCAAGTTGGCTGAGCGCCTCGGGCAGCGACAGTCCTGCACGAATGCCGGATGCCAGGTGGTCGACCGCCTCGGGCCATACGTCGCGCATTGATACCTGCCTGGTGGCGGCGCGCGCGCCGACAAGGGCGAAGGGTCCGCGAGACGCGATGCCTGCGAAAGCGAGGCCGATGACGGGCGATCCAGACGCGCCCGTGGCAAAGAGCGCGACAAGGAGACCCACCGCCGCTGAAGCTCCCACAAGCGCCAAGGGTGTGACACCCGGGGCTCCCGCACGTATGAGTTGGTCTTGGGTGCGCTCGACCCACCGATTGGACGACCGCACCCTTGCCTCTTGGTGGGGCCAGAACGACATCCACACCAAGAACAGACCCGCGCCCAGCGCGAGGCCCAAAGCGGCGCTCACGGTTGCCTCGCCAAGAGGTCGGACAGTCGGTACCCTGCCCTGGCGAAACGCTCTTCTTGGGGCGCAAAGCCGTCTCCCCTGACAAGTTCTTCGCCCACCCTGTGGAACAAGTCGCTCACCTCGATGACCCCCTGCTCGACGCGCCCAGAGACCCCGACAATCTCCCGCAAGCGACGGCGCCCGCGCGCGTCAACATGAAGGTGAACCACCA
>JAYTGI010000361.1:0-3544 GCA_043733605.1 Demequina sp.
CCGCCTTCGCGGCGCCCGCCTTGGCCGTCACTGCCTTGCCCGAGCCGTCATCGGAGGGCCCGGAGTAGGTCAGCGCACCCATCGACGCCTGCACCGCTCCGCCGCCTGTTGAGGTCCCCGCACCAAACGTGCTTCGAGCCGTAGACCCCGGCGCGCGCGTTGCAGGTGCCGCCGGCTTCTCGCCGGAGGCTGCAGGCGCATCGCCCGCGTTACGGGCCTTTGACGCCGTCGCGGCAGCGCTGGCCGCGTCAAGGGCGGGCGGAGGTGCGGTCTCGCGCTTTTCCACACGGAAGAGGACCTGGAGCGCTTGCTCCTTGACCGCGTCCGCCATCGCGGCGAACATCTGGTGCGCCTCACGCTGATACTCGATCAACGGGTCGCGCTGACCCATCGCGCGCAAACCGATTCCCTCTTTGAGATAGTCCATCTCATAAAGGTGCTCGCGCCACTTCTGGTCGATCACCTGGAGTAGCACCTGACGCTCCACCTGGCGCATGAGGTCCACGCTGATGCGTTCCTCGACGGACTCGTACGCGACGCGTGCGTCGGCGGTGAGCTCTCGCACCAAAAACGGCTGGGTGAAGTAACGCAGCCCGCCCGCTTCCTCGACCAACTCATCGGCCGACAGCGACACGGGGTAGACGGAACGCAGGTCTTTCCACATGGCGTCAATGTCCCAGTCATCGGGAGCACCCACCGCGGTTGAGGACTTCACCGCGTTACCCACCACATCGTCGACGAAGTCGCGCACCTGATCGCGGAGGTTTTCACCATTGAGGATGCGGCGACGCTCACCGTAGATGATGGTGCGCTGGGACGATGCGACATCGTCGTACTTGAGAATGTTCTTGCGGATCTCGGCGTTGCGGCCCTCGATCTGCGCCTGGGCGCTACGCACACCGCGCGAAAGCATCCTGGACTCGATCGGCAGGTCGTCTGGCAGCGCCGCGGAGTTCATCATCGTGGCCGCAAGACCGGACTGGAACATCCGCATCAGGTCGTCTTCGAGCGACAGATAGAACCGTGACTCCCCGGGGTCCCCCTGGCGACCAGAGCGTCCACGCAACTGGTTGTCGATGCGTCGCGACTCGTGGCGCTCGCTACCCAACACGTAGAGCCCGCCTGCGGCGACAACCTCCTCGTGCTCGGCGGCCACTTCCGCTTTGGCCTTCTCAAAGACGGCCGCCCACTCCAACTCATATTCCTCGGGCTGGTCGTGCGGGTCAATGCCTCGCTTGTGCATCTCTTCGACGGCCCTGAACTCGGGGTTTCCGCCGAGCATGATGTCCGTGCCACGGCCAGCCATGTTCGTGGCAACCGTCACGGCGCCCCAGCGCCCAGCCTCCGCGACCACTGCGGCCTCGGTCGCGTGCTGCTTGGCGTTGAGGACGTTGTGAGGGATGCCGTGCTTGCGCAGTTCCTTGCCGAGCGTCTCCGACTTCTCGACTGACACGGTGCCGATCAAGATGGGCTGGCCAATCTTGTGGCGGTCAAGAATGTCCTCGATGATCGCGTTGAACTTGGCCTGCTCCGACTTGAACAGCAAGTCAGACTGGTCGTCGCGAATCATCGGCTTGTGGGTGGGGATGGGCAGAACAGTCATCCCGTACGTCGAATTCAGTTCGGCGGCCTCGGTCTGGGCCGTACCCGTCATGCCTGCCAACTTGGTGTACTGGCGGAAGTAGTTCTGCAAGGTGATCGTGGCGTAGGTCTGGTTCTCCGCCTTGATCTGCACGCCCTCCTTGGCCTCAATCGCCTGGTGCAGTCCCTCGGAGTAGCGGCGCCCAGCCAACATGCGACCAGTGTGCTCATCGACGATGTTGACCTCGCCACCCTGGACCACGTATTCGCGGTCCTTCCTGAATAACTCCTTGGCCCGAATGGCGTTGTTGAGGAATCCAATCAGGGGCGTGTTTGCGGGGTCGTACAGGTTGTCGATGTTGAGAGCGGCTTCGATCTTGTCGATGCCAGGCTCCAGGATGCCGACCGTGCGCTTGCTTTCCTCAACCTCGTAGTCGACCTCGACCTTCAGGGTCTTGACCAAGCGGGCGAACTCGACGTACCACGTGAGGTTATCGCCCGCCGCGGGCCCGGAAATGATGAGGGGCGTTCGCGCCTCGTCGATGAGGATCGAGTCCACCTCGTCAACGATCGCGTAGTTGTATCCGCGGTGGACCAACTGCGACGGGTCCATCGCCATGTTGTCGCGCAAGTGGTCAAAACCAAACTCGTTGTTGGTTCCATATGTGACGTCCGCCGTGTACTGACGCTTGCGGGTCGCTGGATCCTGACCGCCAATGACACACCCGGTGTCGAGGCCTAGGAAGCGGAACACTCGCCCCATAAGTTCGGACTGATAGCTCGCCAAGTAATCGTTGACCGTGACGATGTGGACGCCCTTGTCCGACAGCGCGTTGAGGTACGCAGGGAGGGTCGCGACAAGCGTCTTTCCCTCACCGGTCTTCATCTCGGCAATATTGCCGCTGTGAAGCGCGGCGCCACCCATGATCTGAACGTCAAAGTGCCTGAGTCCAAGGGTCCGCTTGGAAGCCTCGCGCACCGCGGCGAACGCCTCCGGCATCAGCGAGTCGAGGCTCTCTCCGCCCGCGTGCCTCATCTTGAATTCGCCGGTAAGCGCGCGCAACTCCTCGTCGGCGAGCTCCGCATAGACCTCTTCGAGGCCGTTGGTGAGGGTCACGACGCGCTCCAGGCGGCGCAACTGGCGCCCCTCGCCCATACGGATGATCCGATCAATGACTGCCACGATGCTTGTCCCGCCTTCCTGCGTGGGGCCGCCCACCATCCTAGGCGGTCGGTGGATCGGCTCCGAATTCGTCTCGCTGTGGGCGCAACAACACGACGGTCGCGCCCAAGATGGCTCCCCCCACGATTCCCGTTGGACCCAGCCGTTCACCCAGAACAATCGCGCCCAACACCGAAGCGATCACCGGTTCGAGTAGAGAAATTATCGTAGCGACAAAGGGAGGCACGGTTTGCAGGCCGGTGAGAAAGGCAACGTACGCGCACGCGGTGATCACGATGCCAAGCACAAGGGTGAGAGACCAGCCCGCGGCGTCGGTCGCCATACCTAGCCCAGGAATCGCGGCGACGGGCACCAGCAGAATGCCGCCGATGGTGAAGACGATGGCCGTCATCGGCACGGGTGCAAGCCCAGCGACCGGCGCCCGGTTGACGATCGTGATCGCCGCGAACACGGCACCATTCGCGAGCGCAAGGGCCGCTCCCCACAGCCCATGCTCGCCAGCGTCCAGCGATCCAGACATGAGGAGTGCGAGGCCGACGAGCGCGAGGGCAAGCGCCGCCGCCGTGCGAGCCTTCGGGCGCGCGCGCTTGAACACCCCATCGCTGATCGCCACAAATACTGGTGCGGAGCCGATGCCGATCAGCGTCGTCAGCCCCACCGACGACAGTGTCAGAGCGGTGAAGAACAATGCCTCAAATGCCGCCGTCAGCGCGGCCGAGATCAGAATGCGCCGCCACGCCGCCGTGCTGAATCGCAACGACAGGCGCCTTCTCGCGGCCT
>JAYTGI010000362.1:0-3544 GCA_043733605.1 Demequina sp.
CCGAGGTTTAGTTACGCCGAGGTTTCACCAAACAGAGGTCTAGACAGCCATGCGCGTGCTGCTGGGTGTGACCGGCGGCATCGCCGCCTACAAGGTCGCTGTCGTCGTCAGGCGATTGCGCGAGGACGGCCATGCCGTCAGGGTGATCCCTACCGAGGCGTCCCTCAACTTCGTGGGCCGTGCGACGTGGGAGGCGCTCACGGGCGAGCCCGCACCGTCAGGCGTGTTCGAGAACGTGCCAAGCGTGGAGCACATTCGCTTGGGACAACGGGCCGACATCGTGCTCGTGGCCCCTGCCACCGCGGACTTCCTGGCTCAGTTCGCTGCAGGCGGCGCACGCGATCTGCTGGGGTCTGCCCTTCTCGCCACCAAGGCACCGGTCGTGGTGGCACCAGCGATGCACACCGAGATGTGGAATCACCCTGCCACTGCGGCCAACGTTGAGACGCTGCGCGCGAGAGGCGTCCACGTCATCGAGCCCGCCTCCGGTCGCCTCACTGGTGCAGATTCCGGCCCTGGCAGGCTTCCGGAGCCAGACGACATCGTCGCCGCTCTCTACGCAGTGGCAGCCGGGCACGGCCTCGCGGCGATCGGCACGGAGCAGGCCGCGCCGTGGGGTGATCTCCATGGAATCTCTATCCTGATATCCGCCGGAGGCACGAGGGAACCGATCGATATAGTGCGCTTTCTTGGAAATCGCTCCTCCGGTCACCAAGGATTCGCGTTGGCGGAGGCTGCTCGCGAGCGCGGCGCCTCCGTGACGGTCGTCGCGGCGAACGTGACGCTTCCTCTTGGAGAGGGCATCGATCGAATCGATGTCGAGACGAGCGAAGAACTTGGGGCCGAGGTGAAGTCCGCCGCGCAGAGCGCAGACGTGGTCATCATGGCCGCCGCAGTGGCCGACTTTCGTCCTGAGACCGTCGCCGATCACAAGATCAAGAAATCGGGCGACGGCGGTCTCCTCTTGAAGCTTGTGCAAACCGAAGACGTGTTGGCCGGTCTCGTTGCGGGGCGGCGTGAAGGTCAGGTCATCATCGGCTTTGCGGCCGAAACCGGTGACGGCACCGCGGATGTGCTCGCGCACGGGCGGCAGAAGGCGCGCCGCAAGGGCGCGGACCTTCTCGTCGTGAATCCGGTGGGTGAGGGAATTGGCTTCGGCAACGTCCCAAACACCGTGACGATGCTCGATGGCGAGGGCGCCCAGGTTGGCGCTGCATCGGGAACGAAGTTGGCCGTGGCACACGCGATCCTGGACGCGGCCCGCTCGCTCTTGCGCCGGTAGCCGATCCGCCTCATTTCGGGGCGGTCGTGTCCGATCTCACTACTATGCTGAATGGCATGTCCCTGCGCCAATTTTCCTCAGAGTCCGTGACCGAGGGCCACCCAGACAAGATCTGCGACCAGGTCTCAGATGCCATCCTCGACGAGATGTTGCGCCAAGACCCGCTCTCACGAGTCGCCGTCGAGACGATGGTGACCACCGGTCAGGTGCACGTCGCTGGCGAGGTCTCGACCGAGGCCTACGTGGACATCCCCTCGACGATTCGTAACGTGGTTCGCGAGATTGGGTACACCTCGTCAGCCGTTGGTTTCGATGCGGACTCGTGCGGCGTTTTGGTGTCGATCGGCGAGCAGAGCGCCGACATCTGGCTGGGGGTCGGCCAAGCGACGGACTCGGAAGCGCACGAGCTCGGCGCGGGCGACCAAGGCCTCATGTTTGGCTTCGCGTGCCGCGACACGGCGGAACTGATGCCGATGCCTATCGCCATGGCGCACGCGCTCACGGCGCGACTGGCCCACGTGCGCAAGGAGGGGATTGTCGCGGGGCTTCGCCCGGACGGCAAGGCCCAGGTCACGATCGGCTACGACGGCGACACGCCGATCAGCGTCGACACAGTGGTGGTATCGAGCCAGCACCGCGGGGGCCTGGACATCGGCGATCTTAGGGAAGCGATCGAGGCCGAGGTGATTGGTCCCGTGCTTTCCCGATTCGCGCTGGACTCTTCGGGCCATCGCTCCCTGATTAACCCCACGGGCAGGTTCGAGGTGGGCGGCCCCATGGGCGACGCGGGCCTGACCGGTCGCAAGATCATCGTCGATACGTATGGCGGAATGGCGCGACACGGTGGGGGAGCGTTCTCGGGCAAGGACCCGTCGAAGGTGGACCGCTCGGCGGCATACGCGATGCGCTGGGTCGCAAAGAACGTCGTCGCTGCAGGCCTTGCTGATCGGTGCGAGTTGCAAGTGGCCTATGCGATTGGCACCGCCATGCCTGTCGGCCTTTTTGTCGAGACCTTCGGAACGCACACTGTCGACCCCGACCGCATCGTCAAAGCCATCCGCGAGGTCTTTGACCTGCGACCCTCCGCGCTCATTGAGCAACTTGATCTGCGCAGGCCCATCTACAAGGCGACCGCGAGCTACGGCCACTTTGGGCGGGAGCTGCCCGATTTCACGTGGGAATGCACCGACAGGGCCGACGCATTGGCGGCCGCGGTCTAGTGATCGTTGGGGTCGCAGTCGACAGCCCGCTGCCACACCTCGACAGGCCATTCGACTATGAGGTGCCCGACTCCGTCACGGGCGTGACAATGGGCACCAGGGTGCGCGTTCCCTTCGCTGGCAGGCTTGTATCGGGAGTCGTGACGTCCGTCGACGGCCGGCGCGGCGCGCATCCACTCAAGTCCGTGCGCTCCGCGGGTGCTATTCCCTCGTTCACTCCAGCGGCGCTCGACCTCGCTCGCTCCATCGCGGCGCGCTACGCGGGCTCCTTGTGGGACGTCTTGCGGCTCATGGGCCCGCCGCGAGTGGCTGCTGTCGAGAAGTACGACTGGAACGCGTGGGCAAGGACCGATGTGGATTCCGGTGCTCTTGGCGCTCTCACGGCTTCCGCCGAGCGTTTCGCGTTACCCGCTGTCAGGTCAGACCGCGCAGTGTGGGCCGCCACACCCTCGCGCCCCGAGGTTGCGCCCACCGAGGAGATTCTCGGGGCGGCCATCGCCGCCTCTGCGCAAGGGGGCACGTCGATCATCGTTGCTTCGGATTCCAGGGCCGTCGCCGCGCTGTTGAGAACTGCAGGCGAGCATGGACTTAAGCGCTGGACGCCACGAAGTGGCGGTCACATCGCCGTCATCGACTCGGAGGACGGCGCATCGGTGCGCTACGGGTCGCACATTGCGGCGATGCGCGGTCTTGTTCCGCTGGTCATCGGCACGCGACACGCTGCGTGGCAACCGGTTCCCGACTTGGCATCGATCACGGTGTGGGATGAGGCCTCTTCGACCCTCGCGGAGCCTCGGGCGCCGTATCCCCACGCGAGAACCGTGTGCGCGATGCGCTCTCAAGACTCCGGTGCCGCGCTGCTCGTCGCGGGGCACGCACTGTCGGCCGAGGCCGTCGCGCTCGTCGGTCATGGATTTGCGAGGCGCATCGAGGCGCGACCGGAACGCTCCGCTCTACCCGCCGTCGAGGTTGTCGGAGCCGAACGCAGGGAACGCGAGGGGGGCGCAGGCAGGCACTGGATGCCTGGTCACGTGTGGGCGCC
>JAYTGI010000363.1:0-9541 GCA_043733605.1 Demequina sp.
TGTTGCCACATCTGACACTGGTGAAGAGACCGTCACGTTCTTCCCAGTGGGCGAGCCAGAGGGCCTCGCTGCGGCGGTGTGCAGGCTTCTGGACGATCCAGTGGAACGCGCGGCCATGGCAGCAAAGGGCAGGGTGCGTGCAGGCACCTTCGACTGGCACCAGGTGGCCCCAAGGATCGAAGAAACGTACGCCGACGCCATTAGACTTGATGCGAGCTTTTCCCCCCAGCGAGCAAAGGACATTCCAGCATGAGCGACACCGCTGCATCTGCCGCACCACAGGTCGGCACAGACCTCGTCAAACGGGGCATGGCCGAGATGCTCAAGGGCGGCGTCATCATGGACGTGGTCACTGCCGAGCAGGCCAAGATCGCGGAAGACGCGGGAGCCGTCGCTGTCATGGCGCTCGAGCGAGTGCCTGCCGACATTCGCGCCCAAGGTGGCGTCTCGCGCATGAGCGACCCCGACATGATCGATGGAATCATCGCCGCAGTGTCGATCCCTGTGATGGCCAAGGCCCGCATCGGCCACTTCGTCGAAGCTCAAGTGCTGCAGAGCCTCGGCGTGGACTACGTCGACGAGTCCGAGGTGCTTACGCCCGCCGACTATGCGCACCACATCGACAAGTGGAAGTTCACCGTGCCGTTCGTGTGCGGAGCGACCAACCTGGGCGAGGCGCTTCGTCGCATCTCCGAGGGTGCGGCCATGATTCGCTCGAAGGGCGAGGCGGGAACGGGCGATGTCTCCAACGCGACCAAGCACATGCGCACCATTCGCGCCGAGATCCTGAGACTGACCACGCTTCCCAAGGATGAACTGTTCGTGGCGGCCAAGGAGCTCCAGGCGCCACTGCAATTGGTTCAGGAGGTCGCGGCGACAGGAAAGCTTCCCGTCGTCATGTTCACCGCGGGCGGCATCGCTACCCCCTCCGACGCGGCGATGATGATGCAGCTGGGTGCCGAAGGCGTGTTTGTGGGCTCCGGCATCTTCAAGTCGGGCAACCCTGCGCAGCGCGCTGCGGCGATCGTCAAGGCCACCACCTTCTTCGACGACCCCGACGTGATCGCGTCCGTGTCACGCGGGCTTGGCGAGGCGATGGTGGGAATCAACGTGGCAGATATCCCAGAACCCCACCGGCTCGCAGAGCGTGGCTGGTAGCGAGGGCGCTCCGTCTGAGGGGCCAGCGCTCGACGGGCCAGCGCTCGGAGCCGACGGGCGGTTGCACCGGCGCGGCGCGCGCGTCCTGCTGGTCGATCGCATCCACACGGTTCCCCGCTTGCTGATGATGCTCGGGCACGATCCCGATGCGCCCACGCGCAGCTTCTGGTTCACGCCCGGCGGCGGCATTGAGGCGGGCGAGTCGTCGCGCGAGGCGGCTGTGCGGGAGCTCGCGGAAGAAACAGGCTACCTGCTCGAAACCTGCGAGCTCCGCGGCCCCGTGTGGACTCGCACGGCGGTATTCGACTTCGCGTCGCTACCGTATTCGCAGACGGAGGACATCTTCGTGGCCGATCTGGCCGATGCCGAGCCACGTGGCCGTGAAGAGGCGGTCTGGACCGTGCAAGAAGTTGAGTCGATTGACGAGGTCTCGTGGCTCACTCTCGAGCAGCTCCGGACAGACGCGAGGGAGGTGTTCCCAGCGAGGTTGCTCGAGTCGTGGGGAGCGTTCCTCGAGTGGGATGGTGTGACGAGAGACTTAGGGGAGGTGGACGAGTGAGCACCATCGGCGTACTCGCACTTCAGGGCGACGTGCGTGAGCACGAGGCCGCCCTCAAGCGCCTGGGTGCCACGTCCATTCGCGTGCGCAGGCTGGCCGAACTCGAGGCCGTCGACGGGATCATCATTCCCGGAGGCGAGTCGACGACTATCGACAAGCTCCTCCGGGCCTTCGACCTGTTCGACCCGCTCCAGGCGCGCATCCGCGAGGGCCTTCCCGTTCTCGGCACTTGCGCAGGAATGATCATGTTGGCGACGGACATCATCGGCGGCATCGACGGTCAGCGCACCCTCGGTGCGATCGACATGACCGTGCGGCGCAACGCTTTTGGCCGTCAAGTGGATTCCTCCGAGGTGGAACTGACCTGGCTGCCCGATGGCTCGGCGATGCACGCGACGTTTATCAGGGCCCCGTGGGTCGAATCGTATGGGCCTGGCGTCGAGGTGCTCGCCGTCGACGCGGCTCACGGCGGACAAGTGGTCGCTGTCCGCGAGGGCAAGGCGATTGCCACGAGTTTCCACTCCGAGATATCGGGGGACGACAGGGTCCACGCGCTACTCGTCGATTCCTGCCGGTAGACACGCGATCCGGTACATCGTGCCGCCCGCACATCGTGCCGCCCGACGCTACGCATCACATTCAACCCCGGCGCGCCGGGTCCGGGATGCCGGTGGGGGAGCCATCCCGCCCAACGCCCTAGACTGGTCTGCGATTCACGTCGGTAAGGAGCATCGTGTCCGGTCACTCTAAGTGGGCAACCACCAAGCACAAGAAGGCCGTCATCGACGGCAAGCGCAGCAAGCTGTTTGCCAAGCTCATCAAGAACATCGAGGTCGCGGCGCGAGTTGGCGGCAACGATATGGCTGGTAACCCTACGCTTTTCGACGCGGTGTACAAGGCCAAGAAGTCCTCGGTGCCCAACGACAACATCGATCGCGCGCTCAAGCGCGGCTCCGGACTCGAGGCCGGTGGCGCCGAGTACGAGACGATCATGTACGAGGCATATGGGCCCAACGGAGTCGCGATGCTCATCGAGTGTTTGACCGACAACCGCAACCGCGCCGCGATGGAGGTCCGCACGGCCCTCACGCGCAACAACGGCACGCTTGCCGATCCCGGATCGGTCGGTTACCTCTTCGGCCGCAAGGGTCAGGTCATCGTAAAGAAGGACGCGGCCGACGAGGACGCGATCATGGAGGCCGCCCTCGAGGCTGGCATCGAAGAGATCAACGACCTTGGCGAGGTCTGGGAGGTCATCTCCGAGGCGACCGACTTCGTGGCGGTGCGCACCGCGCTGCAGGGCGCAGGCATTGACTATGAGAGCGCCGAGGCGACGTTTGTGCCCTCGATGAAGGTTGAGGTCGACGTCGACGGCGCGCGCAAGGTCCTGAGGCTCATCGACGCCCTCGAAGATTCGGACGACGTTCAGGAGATCTACGCCAACTTTGATGCCTCCGACGAGGTGCTTGAAGAAGCAAGCGAGTAGGGGACAGGGGTGCGCGTGCTCGGCGTGGACCCCGGCCTTACGAGGTGCGGTTTGGGCGTCATCGACGCTCCGGCCGCGCGCACCCTGACGCTTATTAACGTCTCCGTGGCCTCCTCTTCCACCAATGCCGACGCTCCCGATCGCCTCGTGACGATCGCCGACGCGATCGACGCCGCCATCGAGAAGCATCGGCCCGATGCCGTCGCGGTCGAGCGCGTCTTTGCCCAACTCAACGTCCGTACGGTCATGGGAACCGGCCAGGTTTCGGGGCTAGTGATGGTCGCCGCACGCCGCGCGGGGCTCCCCGTCGTGCTCTATACGCCATCCGAGGTCAAGGCGGCCGTGACGGGCAACGGCCGCGCGGACAAGGCTCAAGTGGCGTACATGGTGGCCAAACTCCTCGGGCTGGACGAGCCCCCCAAACCCGCCGATGCGGCCGATGCCCTCGCGATCGCGATCACTCACGCCCTGAAGGGTGGGGGACGGCTGGCGGCCTCGGGCGCGTCGGCGACGCCCGCGCAACAGCGCTGGGTCGAGGCCGAGCGCGCGGCGCGTCGCCGCAACTGACAGTGCCACGCCGCCTAGTCTGTTCGTACACACGTTCGAAGGGCTCGCGGTGATCTCGCAACTGACAGGCACTGTTTTGAGCGTCGGGGCGTCCGCCGTGGTGCTCGACGTGGCTGGCGTCGGCTACAGGCTGCTCGCGACGCCGGCGACGCTCGGGGGGCTGCGCACGGGCCAGCAGTCGAGCCTTGCGACGCACCTGGTGGTGCGCGAGGACTCGCTGACGCTATTCGGATTCGATTCGACTCACGAGCGCGACATGTTCGAGACCTTGCAGTCCGTCCAGGGCGTGGGGCCCAGGCTCGCGCTCGCACTCTTGTCCGTTCTTGATCCCCACGCGCTTGCCACGGCCGTCGCGGCGGGGGACCGCAAGTCGCTCGAACGAGTGCCAGGCGTTGGCGCCAAGGTGGCCGCCCGGTTGTTGCTTGAGCTGGGTGGAAAGCTATCGCTTCCCGAGGGCACGGCGCCCGCGTCGTCCGCCGCCCCCGACTCGCGCGATCAGGTTGTCGACGCACTCGTGTCTCTAGGCTGGCAGGCGAGGGCGGCATCGGCCGCCGTGGATTCCGTGTCTTCAGGGCCGGTCGCACCATCCGACGTCCCCGTTGTGCTGCGCGCCGCGCTCCAGTCGCTAGGCGGAACGCGTGGCTGACGAGTTTGCGGGCGATTTGCCGCCGCGCGTGACGGGCGCCGATGCCGACGCCATTGAGCGCTCGGTCGAGGCCGCGCTCCGGCCACGCTCGCTTGAGGAGTTTGTGGGCCAGCAGAAGGTGCGGGACCAGCTAGCGCTCGTGCTGAGGGCGGCCGTGCGTCGCGGGGGGTCCGCGGACCACATCCTGCTCTCGGGGCCCCCTGGGCTGGGCAAGACCACGCTCGCGATGATTGTGGCGGGGGAGTTGGGCCAATCGTTGAGGGTGACGTCGGGTCCAGCGATTCAGCACGCGGGCGACCTGGCCGCGATCCTGTCGTCCCTTGATGAGGGCGACATCCTTTTTGTGGACGAGATTCACCGCTTGGCGCGTCCGGTCGAAGAGATGCTCTACCTCGCGATGGAGGACTTCAGGGTGGACGTGGTGGTGGGCAAGGGCCCTGGCGCCACATCGATCCCGCTCACGCTGCCTGCCTTCACCGTGGTGGGCGCGACCACACGGGCGGGCTTGCTCCCTGCGCCGCTTCGCGATCGCTTCGGGTTTACCGCCCACCTCGACTTCTACGAGGCCTCCGATTTGGCGAAGATCATCGCGAGATCGGCTGGGCTGCTCGCACTTGAAGTCGACTCCGATGCCGCCTCCGAAATCGCGTCGCGCTCGCGCGGGACCCCGCGCATTGCGAATCGACTGCTGCGGCGCGTGAGGGACTGGGCAGAGATCCACGGCAGCGGAAAGGGAGACCTGGCGGCGGCGCGTGCGGCGCTCATTGTGTACGAGGTGGACGACCGCGGGCTCGACAGGCTCGACCGCGCGGTGCTCGGCGCGCTGTGCACGCGATTCGGCGGCGGGCCCGTCGGCCTGTCGACGCTCGCCGTGTCCGTGGGCGAGGAGCCGCAGACGGTGGAGGAGGTCGCGGAGCCGTTCCTGGTGCGAGAGGGACTGATGACGCGCACCCCGCGCGGTCGCGTTGCGACGCCTGAAGCGTGGGCACATATGGGCCTGACACCACCGGCGGGAGCATCGATGGCGCCCGGCGCGTTGTCCGGGAACGACGGCCATTCTCGACTTTTTGAGGCCTGATCCGGGCGGTCCCTGGCCGCGCCTGTTCGACGCGGCCCCTGTTACTCGCCTAGAATCGCGTGGGCTCTCGCACGGCCCGGGAACTTCATCCGCATGGAAAGCGTAGGAAAAGCGTGTCTTCAGCAGTCAAGGGCGCCCGCAGAACTCTGCTGGGACTCGTCTGGATCTTCGTCATCCTGTTTGCGTTGCTCAGCACGGGGGTGATGACGCACCAGGAGCACGCGAGTTTCAAGCCGGGCCTGGGGCTCGACCTCGCGGGTGGCCGCCAGATCGTGCTCCGGGCGGTGACCACGGACGGTTCAAAGATCACGGAAACGGACCTGAACGAAGCCGTCTCGATCATTCGCAAGCGCGTGGACGCCTCGGGCACCAATGAGGCCGTGATCACCACTCAGCCGCCGCTCAACATCATCGTGGCGCTTCCGGGCAAGCCCGACCCGGCAACGATCGACCTCGTGAAGAAGAGCGCGCAGTTGCAGTTCCGCCCAGTGCTGGCCCAGGCACAGTCGGGAAGTACCGCCACGGTGGTGCCAACGACCAACCCCACGCCCACGCCAGACACGGTGAGCCCCACCGTTTTGCCTGCGACGCCACCGTCCGCGAGCGCGACACTCGCGCCGACGCCCTCGGCAGCGGCTTCCGGGATCGACACCGGCAGCCCTGCGCACGAGATTGCGTACGTCAAGACCGCCGCAGCAACCCCGGCCGCGACCGCGGACCCGTCCGCCACGCCAAGCCCAACGCCTTCGCCCACGTCAACGACGACGGCGACCGACCCGTCCGACCTCGCGTGGGTCACTCCCGAGGTTCAGGCGGCTTTCGACGCGCTCGACTGCACGACCGAAAAGAGTCGCGCGGGCGGCGACGTGGGCGACCTCAAAGCCGCATTCGTCACGTGTGACGCGGTCAATCCCGTCAAGTACATCTTGGGACCCGTCGAGATGGACGGAAAGGATGTGGCGACCGCCACATCGGGCCCTAACCTGACATCAGCGGGAACGTCCGACGGCAAGTACGCTGTGAACCTGACGATGACGGGCGGCGGTGCCACCAAGTTCGCAAACACCACCGCGAGGCTATACAAGCTCAATCTGGCGGGCGCGGCGCCGCGCGACCAGTTCGCGATGGTGCTTGACGGCGTGGTGATCTCGGCACCTAACGTAAGCAAGGGCGCGATTGCCGGTGGCAGGGCGGTCATCTCCGGCAGTTTCACGCAGCTCGAGGCCCAGACGCTGGCCAACCAGCTCAAGTTTGGGGCGCTACCCATGAGCCTCACGGTGCAGTCGGACGAAAACATCTCGCCCACCAAGGGTGCGAGCGACCTGAAGAGCGGGATGATCGCTGGACTCATCGGCCTGATCCTCGTGGTCATCTACACCCTCTTCCAGTATCGAGCGCTCGCTTCGGTCACCATCGGCTCGCTCGCGGTGGCGGGAATCCTGGCCTACGTGGTCATCGCCCTGCTGTCGTGGGGGATGAACTACCGGATCACTCTTGCCGGTGTGACTGGTCTTATCGTTGCGATCGGTATTACCGCGGACTCGTTCATCGTCTACTTCGAGAGAGTCAAGGACGAGTTGCGAGAGGGGAGGTCGCTCGTCGCAGCCGTCGAACACGGCTGGGCGCGCGCGCGCCGCACCATCCTTGCCTCGGATGCAGTGAGCTTCCTCGCCGCCCTCGTGCTGTACATGCTCGCCGTGGGAGGCGTGCGCGGATTCGCGTTCACGCTTGGCCTCACCACCCTGGTTGATCTCCTCGTGGTCTTCATGTTCACACACCCCACCCTGGGCCTCCTGGCCCGCACCAAGTTCTTTGGTGACGGTCACCGGTTCTCGGGACTCGACCCCAGGCAGCTTGGTCGCGACGCAATTTACAAGGGGCGCGGACGCGTCGCTGCGCCCGATGCCACGGCGGCACCCACGCTGACGCTCGCGGAGCGTAAGGCACACAAGGCGCGTGCCGCCGCCGGCACCGCCGAGAAGGAGTAGTCATGGCCAACCTGTCTAACTGGGGAAACCGCCTTCACTCGGGCGAGACCACCTACCCGATCATTGCTCAACGCAATCGCTGGTTCGCCTTCAGCACCACCCTCGTTGTGCTCGCGATTCTTGTGCTTGTGTTCAAAGGCCTCACGCCCGGTATTGAATTCAATGGCGGCACCTCGTACACGCTGTCCAATGTCACAGGGGGCAGCCTCGAGACGGCGAAGGCCGTGGTGAGGGAGCAGTTTCCCAGCGAAGAACCAACCGTGTACACCGTTGGCCCGCAGATCCAGGTTGAGTTAGGGACGATCGATCAGGCCGATGTCGACGCGCTCGGGGCCAAGCTTGCCGCGGCCTACAACATCCCCGTGACCGACGTGAGTTCAAGCTTCGTGGGCCCAAGCTGGGGTAAGGATGTGACCAACAAGGCGATCAAGAGCCTCGTCGTCTTCCTCATCTTGGTGACAATCGTCATGACGGTGTACTTCCGCGCGTGGCGTATGGCGGTGGCAGGGCTGGGCGCGTTGCTCCACGATCTGCTGTTCACTGCGGGCATCTACGCCCTGTCCGGATTTGAGGTCACGCCCGCGACGGTCATCGGCTTCCTGACGATCCTCGGCTACTCGCTGTATGACACCGTGGTGGTGTTCGACAAGGTCAAGGAAAACACCGAGGACCTGTTCTCGCAGCACCGCTTCACGTATGACGAGCTGGCCAACCTTGCCGTCAACCAGACCCTGGTGCGTTCTATCAACACGTCCGTCGTGGCACTCCTTCCAGTGAGCGCGATCCTGTTCATCGGCTCGTACCTGTTCGGCGCGGCAACTCTCAAGGACCTCTCGCTCGCGCTCTTCGTCGGCATGGCCGTAGGTACGTACTCGTCGATCTTCGTGGCGACGCCTCTCGAGGTGGCTCTGCGCGACACCGAGAAGCGCATCAAGCAGCACACGGCAGACGTGTTGGCCCTGAGGTCTTCAGGCGGAAGCGACGTGGTGCGTCCCGATGGCTCCGTGCGCGTGGGTGCTCTGGTCGCGGGGCACCACAAGGGCACCGCGGCGCAACCCAGGCGCAAGCCGCGCAAGTAGACTGATCGGCACCCAACCGACAGGAGGCAACCGTGGCAGACACGCGTCCAGCCTCCAACCCGGGCAGGTCTTTGTCTCTGCGCAGGAACGCGAAGGAGGCGAGCGCGATTGCGCCGCTCCTGGACATCTATCACCGGATGTACCCGCGCGCCAAGACGGCGCTGATCGAGCGGGCGCATGCGGTGGCCGAGCAGGCGCACGAGGGCCAGTTGCGCAAGAGCGGCGAGGCATATATCTCGCATCCGATCGCCGTGGCGGAGATCATCGCGGGACTCGGGCTACCCGACTCCGTCATTGCGGCCGCCCTGCTGCACGACGTGGTCGAGGACACCAACTTTCCTCTCGATGAGATTCGCACGGAGTTTGGTGACGAGGTCGCATCATTTGTCGACGGGGTCACCAAGCTCGACCGGCTGACCTTTGGCGATGCCGCAGAGGCGGAGACGGTGCGCAAACTCGTTGTCGCGATGGCACACGACATGCGGGTGGTGCTCCTCAAGCTCGCGGACCGCCTGCACAACGCGCGCACGTGGGACCACGTGAGCCCTGCCACCTCGCGCCGCAAGGCCCAAGAGACGCTCGAGATTTACGCGCCGCTCGCGCACCGCATGGGCCTCAACGCGATCAAGTGGGAACTCGAAGACCTGTCGTTCAGGACGCTGTACCCGAAGATCTATCAAGAGATCGTCGAGGTGGTAGCCGAGCGCTCGCCCGAGAGGGAAAAGCACCTTGACGACGTGCGCAAGGCCATCGCTGGGCAGCTCAAGGACAAGAAGATCAAGGCCGAGATTACCGGCCGTCCCAAGCATTACTACTCGGTGTATCAGAAGATGATCGTGAGGGGCCGCGACCTCAATGAGATCTATGACCTGATTGGCGTGCGCATCCTTGTAGAGAGCGTGAGGGACTGCTACGCCGTGTTGGGCGAGATGCACTCGACGTATCAGCCGGTCCCCGGCAGGTTCAAGGACTACATCGCG
>JAYTGI010000364.1:0-22967 GCA_043733605.1 Demequina sp.
GGCTCGCAGAGGTCCCCTGCGGAGGGCCAAGCGTCCTTACTGCTCGTACAGTCGAGGCGTCCCATTAATCGTCTCAATCGCGTACTTGAAGTCAACGCCAACCACGTCCAGGTACCACTTGAGGTTCGGGTACCGGGGCGTGTTCTCGTCCTCGACGAGGCGCAGCGCCTCTTCGCGAGTGAGGTCGCCTTCGCGCACCTGATTGCTCCTGAAGGTGTCGTGCTCGGAGAATCCCGCGATCGTGTAGTACGCGTAGTTGTAGAAGGCCGCGGTGCCGTCGCCGATGCGCCACGTCGTGTTCGTGTCGGGCGCGCGCTCCCAGTCATATTCGCTGTCGAGGGTGTCCTCGATCTGCTTCTCGTCCCAGCGCCAGTAGTCGAAAATATGGAAGTAGTCGGACTTGGTGGTGAAGCTGCGGTAGTACTCGCCGAGCAGTGTGTCGGGAATCGACCGGTTGAAGTAGCCGGGGCTTTCAAGCATCGCGCGGAACCGCAACGACTGGTACCTGAGCTGCTTCATCGCTCCGTGGCTGTAGACCCGCTCTTCCGCGAAGTCCGGCGGCACGCCGAGGAATCCAGACTTGAAGTGGGTGACCTCGAGCGGGTTGATTCCCCAAAGGTTGAGGCTCACGCCGGTCTGGCGCTTGAGGGTCTCGATGTGGCGGAAGAAGTGCTTGTCGCCTGCCGTGAGCACGCTCAGCATCCCAAGGTGCGGGGACTTGAGCCACGCGTTGAGGTTGCGTCGAATGTAGTCGCGCTTCTGGGTGATGTCCGCCGCGACGATGATGTTTTCGACGCCGAGCTTCGAGGACATGCGGCTGATGTTCCTGCGACCCAGGTCGGTCACCATGCCCCAGTCGTACGTATAGGTGACGGGACGCAAGCCAAGTTCCTCGACGATGAGGTGGAGGCCGTAGGAACTGTCGCGCCCTCCCGAGAAGGGAACGAGCACCTCGTCGCCTGTCTTGCGTCGGAACGGTTCGATGAGCTCGAAGAGCTCCTCCTTGGGTCGAGGCTGATTCCTCGGCTTGTAGTTGTGACAGTAGTTGCAGACCCCGTCGTCGTCGAACGTGATGTACGGCATCGTCTCGGGGAGGATGCACTTGGTGCACCTGCGGAACTGGGGCTTCGGGTACTCGAGAAGACGCTCCTCTTCCGCCGAGACGCCAAGGCCTGGCACGAGGTCGACCGAGCGGCTCGCCTTTTCCGTGATGGTGATCGGCTCTTCCTGAGCGGGCACATCGAGGATTTCGGCGTCCCTGACCTGGCGAATGTTCTCTGCGCCCATTTGCTCGAGCGGGTACCGCTCGGACGAGAACACCGTTCCGCCGGACTTGTCGCCCACATAGAGGCTGCCGTTGTTCGAGAAGAGAAGAAGCTTGCCCAGTCGGGGGATGAGCGCGGCGCAAGCGACGATGCCTTCGGCGAGGCTGACCACGCGAGCGGCCGCCGTTTCGACGGTTCCACCCTCCGCAAGGTGAGAGGCGATCATCGCGGGGATCAACTCGGTATCGATGCCGAGCGCGGGAGTCTTGCCGAGCTGCTCCCAGACCGCCTCGAGATTGACGATGATTCCGTTGTGGAGCACGACGATCTGCTCCCGCATCACTGGCTGGTTGTCGGCCGTGCCGTTCGTCACGAGACGGCTGTGTCCGAAGAAGAGGTTGCCAAGCGGGGGAATGCGCTTGAGGAGGCGGTCGATCGGGATGTCGGCCCTGTACGCCTGGTAGGAGTCCTTGCCGCGGATCACCATGCCGCTCGAGTCGCGCCCTCGTTGCTGCGCGTGCGTTACGAGGGTGTTGGCCGACTGGGAGTCGAGGTCATCGGCGCCGATGAAGCCAAAGATTCCGCACACGTAAAGATCTCCCGTTCCGAAGGGGCCGGTTGCGAACTCGTGACATGCGTGCCGACAACTAGACCCATGATGCCACGTGACCCCGGTTGAGCCTGACAGGTACGGCACGATCAGCCCTGTTCGACGGTCGGCTCCCTGCGCCAGATCGGGGTCCGCGCGCGTGGCCTCGTATATTATGGCGACGTGTCAAACCAGCCTGCTGAGCCCTCAAAGCGGGCCCTCGTGATGTGCTACTCCGGAGTGGGAAGCGACGCGAGGGTCACCAAACAGATTCGATGGTTGGAAGCGGCCGGCTTTCGGGTTGACATCCTGAGTCAGGGTCCCGAGCACCCGGATGCGACGGGTCGAGCGTTTCGGATCGGCTATCCGCCGCTCTGGCTGAGACTGGTCATCTACGCCTTGCTGCCTCCGCGAGCGCGATTCCGTTGGCTTGTGGGTAGATACGTGCCAACGTCCGAACTCTCGGGTCAGAAGTACGCCATCGTCATCGTGAACGACCACCACCTGCTGCCTTGGGTCGTGAACGCTGTACCCGCCATGGCCAACGGCCCGGTGGTCCTCGACCTCCACGAGGTCTACTCAGGAAATGGCACGAGCGTTGTCTACAAGTTGCTGATTGCGCGCTACGACGACTGGCTGTTGACCTTCATCACGAACCCCGTTTTTACTACGTACATGACGGTCGCCGAGGGAATAGCCGATCTCTATAGGGATCAGTACGGCGTGCCGCGTCCTGGAGTGATTCGCAACGTCGCCGCTTACGTGGATCTTGAACCCTCCCCAGTAGACCCCGAGCGGATCGTCCTTGTGCACCACGGCTATGCCGCCGTCGAGCGGGGCATCGACATCATGCTTGACGCTCTCCTTGCGCTCGATCAGCGATTTGTGATGGTGCTCATGGTGCTCGGCGATGAGCGCTCGCTCGCTCCGCTGCGAAACCACCAGGCGGTCGCCTCGGGACGCGCGGTATTCAGGGAGCCAGTGGGAGTCACCGAGGTGGCCCGGGCGCTCAACGAATACGACCTCGAACTCATCTTCTTCCCGCCGCGGTTCCCGAATAACACCTACGCGCTGCCAAACAAGTTCTTCGAGGCGGTTCAGGGGCGCCTCGGGATCGTGATCGGCGAGAGCCCGGAAATCGTCGGCTTCGTGCGGGAGCACGGACTCGGAATCGTCGTCGAAGGCTGGACGGCCGCCGACATGGCCGCCGCTATCAACGCGTTGTCGACCGAGGACATTGTCGCCATGAAGCAGGCGTCCGGCCGCGCGGCGAGGTTGCTCTCCACCGAGGGTGAGGGGCCGCGGTTCCTGTCGCAGGTCGGAGCCTGACCCAAGCCGGAGCTCGAACAAACCGGGGTCATGACACGGGATGCGGTCGGCGGATTCGTATCCCTACTGGACCGGCCTGGCGATGATGGCCAGGCTCTCGTCGACCACAGTTTCCGCGATTGCGCTCAGTACGAAGTGGCTTGCCGACCACTGAGCCAGTTCCGAACGCGCGGCGCAGTCCAAAGGCGCCGCCGCCGCCGCGTTCATCGCCGCCGCGGCCGCGTCGATGTCGTAGCCAACGGCCACGCCCGCAAGAGGATGGCTCGAGTCGCCGAGGAGCTCCGCAGTAGGCCCCACGCCCGCGAAGATCACGGGGCATCCAGAGGCCAGAGACGAATAGACCTTGGTGGCCACGGCGTACTCGTTGGCCGCGACCGGTGCCAGGCTGGCCACGGTGGCGGTGGCAGCCGCGAGGATCGGCGACAGCGCCGCAGGTGGGATGGGGCCGTTGAACTCGACATTGCCCTCGATCCCCAGATCCCGCGCCTTTGCGCGCAATTCGTCGCGCCCTTCGCCATTGCCGTAATAGAGAAGACGGGTGCCGGGGTAGTTCTTGACTACGTGGTGCAGTGCATCGATGAAGATCCCCGCGCCGTGCCACTCCGCGTGCGTGCCCGCGTAGACGAAGACCGGCGGCTCGGGAGGCTCTTGGCCCTCGTAGCGAAAGTCCTTGGTGTCGGCACCGAATCCGATGGGGACGGCACGGGTCGTGATGCCTACTTCGCGAAGGCGCGCGATCAATGGCTCGTGGGCCGCAAAGAGGATCTTCGCGCCTTGGAGGCCCCACGCCTCGACGCGTCGCAGGGCGCCGATAATGACCGAGGAGCCGACCACCAACTCGGCGGCCTCGGTCCAGTAGTCGGCCGCACGGACGACGTACGGCGTACGCCGAATGGCCGCGATGACGCGAACCACGGCCACCGTGGTGGGCGGTGGTTCGACGATGTAGAGGTCGGCCTTACCGGAGAGTAGGAGCCTGAATACAAGGGGAATGTCGAAGCTCATGTAGCTGACGTACCCGCGCACATACTGCTGCTTGTCGCGCTTGACCGGGGCCCTGCGGATGTCGATGCCTGGAGGGTCATCGATCACGGCGCCTCGCGGTGGCCTCGCCGTCAGGATCGTCACGTCGAAACCGCGATCGCGAAACTCCTCGGCCCACGTGCGAAGAATCCCGGACGCCGCCGAGACCTCCGGACCAAATATCCGGGTGGCGAACACCACCCTCACGTGTCACCGGCGAGGAGTCGTGCGACGAGGGCGTGCTGCGTGGAGCGGTCACGCTCGCTCGACAGCGCCGGTGCGGAGCGGTCCGCCGCCTCCTTGAAACCCATCACGTCTTCGGAGGTGAGATCGCGCAACGCTTCGACGAGCGCTTCGGCGGTCGTGTCGGCCGTGATCAGGCCAAGGCCGTACTCGCCGATGTGGGCGTCGATCTCGGGTGCGTGGGAGAACACAAGTCCGAGACGGGCCTGCACAAAGTCGAAGAACTTATTGGGCAGGTGATAGAGGTGACTCAGCGTCTTGAGCGGGTACAGGAACACGCCAAGGTCGTACTGATTAAGTACGGTCGGGAGCGTCTCCGGCGGCACGGGGTCATGCACGGTGACCCGCGGCGCCGACGCGGCCATCTTGCGGATGACGTCGAGGTGCCCACCGGGAACCTCGAGCAAATAGAGGTCGAGGGAGAAGCGGTCCCCGAGTTGGTCCACCGCCTCGATCAGCTCGACGATGTTGCGTTCCGCGTCTGCCGTGCCGCTGTGCACCAGGCGGATGACGTTCGGGTCGACGGGCCTGGGCTTGAGGTCCCGCAGGTCGGCGGCGTTGCGCACCAACTCCGTCGCCACGCCAAACCGGTCCGTGTAGAGCCCCGCGAGGCCGGCGCTGACGCTCGTCACGGCCGCGGCGCGAGGCAGGTATTTCTTGCACAGGTGCAGCATGTAGGGACCGACGAGGAGTCGCCAAACCAGCACCGTCGCGCGCTCTTCTGGGGACCACTCGTGCATGTCAGCGAGCACGGGCGCCTTGCCCGCGGCCGCAAAGGCCAGGGGCAGCGCGCGAGCGTCATTGGCCACGACCAGGTCGTACGGGCCTGACTCCACCACCTGCCGTCGCACCGCCTTCTCGCCGGGGGCGGTGAGCTCGACGGCATCGTGGAGACGAAGCGCGAGTCGGGCCACGCCGATCGGGGTTTGCGGCAGAGACGAAGCGCGCTGGGGGACTTCAATGTGCCGTGCGACGCCTTCTGGGGGCGGCCCGTACCCCACGGTCGTCACATTGCCGTGCTGGCGAAGCACCTCAAGTTGACGCAACACGCGGGAGTCCAGGTGGATCGGGGAGAAGGAGATGCAGAGGATCCGAATGGGCTGCACGGGCGACTCCTTCACTGAACCCTCGTCCGGGACTAGTCGAACCATGCCGACGAGTCTACGGCCGCGCGATGGGCGATCCTCGACCGGGCCCCGACGTGGGACTTGAACCACCTAGCGGTCTACGAGGCTTGATCGGCTCGCCGGGGCGCTGCCGTAGAGTGTCCGCATGTTCGTCATGGGATGCTCCGAGTGAGGGAAATCGTCGCTCTCTATCGCGAAGCACTGACGATCCTCCCGAGCGGTGCGCGCCGATTCGTCTACCTCTACGCCTTCATGCTCACCGCGCTCGCGGTACTTGACGTTGCGGCGCTTGGCCTGCTCGCAGCAGTGATCGCCCCATTGAGCGCGACCCCGCGGCAAAAGGTCAGGTTGCCGCTCATCGGCGAACTCGACGCCAACGGCGTTGTCTGGGCGATCGTCGTCATCTGCGCGCTCATGATCTTGAAGAGCGTGCTCGCGGTCTGGCTCGTTTGGTGGGCGACACGGCGGAACGCCCGGTATGAAGCGCAACTGTGGGAGCGGCTGTTCGTCGGCTACCTCAAGGCGCCGTGGAAGGATCGATTGCGCAAGAACTCCGCGCACATCCTGCGGGTAAGTGACTTGGGCGTCGACCTGACGGTAAACGGTTTCATCCTGCCGGGCGCGACGTTGCTTGCCGAGATCGTGAACCTCATCTTGGTCATCCTCACCCTCGCCGTCCTGGACCCCGTGCTGGCGCTCGTGACCTTTATGTTCGTAGGGCTCCTCGGGGTGACGCTGTTCTTCGTGGTCGCGCGCCGTACCAGCACCGCTGCTGAAGTCACCGTGGCCACGGGGATTCGCACGTCGCAGCTCACGCTCGAGACCGTCGGTGCGATGAAGGAGGTGGCACTGCGTGGCAAGGAGCAGGAGGTCACCGATGTCCTCAAGGTTGCCAAGATACTGAACACGCGTGCGCGCGCCAACCTCTACTTCTTAGGCCAGGTGCCCCGGTACGCGCTAGATGCGGGTCTGATCGGCGGGTTCGTCCTCGTCGGCGCCGTCGGGTATTTTCTGGGCGGGGTTGAAGAGGCGATCAAGGGAGTTGCACTCTTCGCACTTGCCGGGTTCCGCATCGCCCCCGCGGCGGTGCGCATGCAATCGATCTTCTCCCAATTGATCACGTCGGCTCCGTATCCGCGACTTGTCATGGACGAGTTGCGCGATGTGGAGTCCTCTGCTCCGGCCGATCCTGATGTTCCTGCGGTCCCGTTCCCCGAGTCGCCCAGCCAGGTCGAGTTCGACGACGTCTCGTTCAGCTATCACGCTGGTGGCAAAGAAGCGGTGCGCGGCGTGTCGCTCGAGATTCCGCTCGGCACGTTCGTTGCGTTTGTCGGAGAGAGCGGCGCGGGTAAGTCGACGATGGTCGACCTCGTGCTCGGCCTCCTCGAGCCCACGGGTGGTGCGGTCACGATCGACGGTGCTTCGCTCGCCGGGTTTAGGGAGGGTTGGCGTCAACGTGTCGGATACGTGCCCCAGGAGGTGGCGATCTTCGATGCGACCATTGGACAGAATGTCGCGCTGAGTTGGTCCGACGAATACGACAGGGAGCTCGCTCGACTCGCACTCGAGCGCGCTAGGCTCTGGGACGTCGTCTCCGCACGCGAGGGCGGTCTCGACGCCTTGGTTGGAGAGCGCGGTCTCGCGCTTTCGGGCGGGGAGCGTCAACGGCTGGGTATCGCGAGGGCGCTTTACTGCAACCCGCTGGTCCTCGTCATGGATGAGGCGACGAGCGCCCTCGACGGGCAGACCGAGGCGCAGGTGGCCGATGCGATCAGTGGACTCGGCGCCGGCGTGACGAGGATCGTCGTTGCGCACCGTCTGGCAGCGATCCGTCATGCCGATCGAGTCTTTCTGATGCGAGACGGTCAGTTGATCGGAGCAGGCACGTTCGACGAACTCGTCGCCACCAACCCAGGCTTCGCCGCTCAGGCCCGACTTGCCGGGCTGGCCTGATCACGCGAATCGGCGCGCACCGTTCTCGATCACGCGTGCGGGCACACCGACGAGCACGCTGTGCGGGGGCGCCACGGTGCCCTCCGTGACGACGGCACCAGCGCCAACAACGCAGTAGTCGCCAATGTCGGCGCCCATGAGAACGACGGCGTTTGCCCCGATGTGCACGTTGCGGCCGATTTTGGTCGCGGCACGACGAATCGGTCGAGCCCCGTCGCTCACGCAACGCTCGACTGTTGAGTGCGAGTAGATATGCACGCCCGCCGAGATGTCGCAGCCGCGCCCGATCGTCAAGCCACCGCTGCCGTCGACGACAGTGAAGGCGCCGATCCACACGTCATTGCCGATCTCGGGGTCTCCGACAATCCATGCGTGCGGATTGAAGCGATTCGCGGGAAGGTGATGGAGGGCCTCGAACTCTTCGGCTGACGACATGCTTTGAGTCTCCCACAGTGAAGGTTTAGGCCGAAGAAATCTGGATAGACTACCAAAATGAGTCTGCGCGATCGTTCCGTTTTGGTGACCGGCGGAGCCGGATTCATCGGCAGTCACCTCGTTGACCGCTTGATTACCGAGGCCCCACGCAAGATTGTCGTCGTCGACAACTTCTTTCTGGGCAGCGAATCGAACCTTGCGGACGCCAGGTCGGCGTATCCCGATCTTGAGGTGCTTCGGCTCGATGCGTCCGATCTCGCCTCGATGCAGGACGTCGTGGTGGAACACGCTATTGAGACGGTCTTCGACCTGGCCGTCGTCCCGCTTCCGACATCCCTCGACTACCCTCACTGGACGATGCTGACCAACATCGGCATCACGGCCACCTTCTGCGAGATCGCCAGGAGAGGCCTGATCGAGCGGCTCGTCCACATGTCGAGTTCCGAGGCCTACGGCTCGGGGCGTTACATGCCGATGGACGAGGCGCATCCCGACGATGCGATCACGCCTTACGCCGCCTCGAAGGCGGCGGAAGACCACATCATCCGGTCCTACGTCCAGACCTTCGGCATCGATGCAACGGTGGTGCGCCCCTTCAATAACTATGGGCCGCGCCAGAATCCAGGGTCTTACGCAGGTATCATCCCGATCGTCGTCCACCGGGTGGCGCGCGGACTCCCCATCGAGATTCACGGCGACGGCGAGCAAACCCGCGACTTCACTTTCGTCAGGGACACCGCGGATCTCACCGTGACGATCCACGAAACCGCAGCTGCGCGCGGCGAGGAGATCAACGTGGCGACGGGGGTCGGTACGTCGATCAACCATCTCGTCGCGCGGATCTTGGAGATCATGGGTGTGCCTGACCACCCTGTGGTGCATACCCCCGAGCGCCCGGGCGACGTGCGCCGTCACCAGGCAGACGCAAGCAAACTCATTGGCCTCATCGGACGTCAGCCCGCGGTGCTTGGCGATGATGAGCTCTCCGAGACCGTTGAGTGGTACCGGAAGCACCTCGCATGACGATGCGCCTCAACGTGCCTCTCCTGGGGGAAGAAGAAGCCGACGCGGTCAGGGCGGTTCTCGCGACGGGATACCTGACGCAGGGAGCGCAGGCCAAGGAGTTTGAGCGCCTCATCGCCGAGCAAGTGGGTGTCCCGTACGGATTCGCAACCAGTTCGGCAACGACGGGTCTCCACCTCGCTCTGGTTGCGCTGGGGGTCTCGCCCGGCGACGAGGTCATCATTCCCGACTTCAGTTTTCCCGCGACCGCCAACGTGGTTGTGCAGCAGGGCGCAGTGCCCGTGTTCGTCGACATCCGCCTTGACGACTTCGGCCTGGATCCGGAACTCCTCGAAGCCGCGATCACCCCGCGCACTCGAGCCATCATGCCGGTCCATGCGTTCGGCCTCATCGCCGACATGGACCCGATTCTTCGCATCGCGGAGCGTCACGGAATCCCGGTGATCGAGGACGCTGCTTGTGCGCTGGGCGCCGAGTATCACGGCAGACAGGCGGGCTCGCTGGGAACCGCCGGAGTCTTCTCGTTCCATCCCCGCAAGGTCATCACGACCGGTGAAGGCGGAATGATTATGACGTCCGACTCCGCGGTCGCCGAGCAAATCCAGGTCTTGCGCTCACACGGCGCAGTGCGCGGCGCGCACTACATGAGCTTCGTGTCCGCGGGCTTCAACTACCGACTGTCCGACGTGCACGCCGCGATCGGGGTTGTGCAGATGGATCGCCTGGACACCATCCTGTTGGGGCGTAGGGAACTCGCCGCGATGTACGGTGAGCAGCTGGCCGGATTGGAGGGTGCGTCGGCGCCGCTCACGCCTGAGGGCCGCACCCACACCTACCAGTCGTATGTCGTCACCCTTGACGAAGATCTCGACCGCGACCGAGTCATCGACGACATGCGTGCCAGGGGCATCGAGACCACGCTCGGGACGTACTCCATGCACGTGCAGCCGTACTTCCGCGAGCGGTTTGGGGTTCTGGACGCCGATATGCCGAATGCAACACGCGCCCACCACGGCTGCCTCACCATTCCGTTGTATCCGGGCATGACGCGCGACGATGTCGAGAGCGTCGTTGCGGCGCTAGGCGCGTCAATCGCGGCGCAGGGTGGCGGATGACGACGCCCGCGATCACGATCATTGACTACGGGGTGGGGAATGTGGCGTCGGTCGCAAACATGCTTAAGAAGGCGGGCTTCGAGTCCCGGCTGAGCGGGGACCCCGACGAGGTCGCGGCGAGCCCGAAACTCATTCTTCCCGGCGTCGGCGCGTTCGACCACGCAGCTGGAATTCTGCGCGAGACCGGACTTAAGGGCGCGGTCATCGCTGCCGCACAGCGGGGGTCCGCCGTGTTGGGCATCTGCCTCGGAATGCAGCTTCTGCTCGACGGCAGCGACGAGGGGGCGCGTGCGGAGGCGGGCGTCGGGCTCATTCCCGGTCGAGTGCGCCGTTTTCCTGTCGAGGTCGAGCGCGCGGGCCTCAAGGTGCCCCACATGGGCTGGAATACGGTGACGCGCGTCGGCGAGACGAGCATCCTCCCGACTTTCCGCGACGGCGACCGGTTCTACTTCGTGCACTCCTACTACGCCGACCCCTTTAGCCCCGCGCACCGGCTTGCGGTTTCCCGCCACGGCATCGAGTTCACCTCGATGGTGAGGAGCGACAACGTCACGGGCGTCCAGTTCCACCCCGAGAAGAGCCATCGCACGGGGATGGCGTTACTCACCGACTTTGCTAGGCAACCGTGACCATGGCGATCGAGCCGCAGGCCGGTCTGCAGACCCGCGTCATTCCCGCGCTGCTTCTCGACGGGGAGCGCTTTGTCAAGACGATGCGGTTCGGCGATACCGTCTACGTCGGCGACCCCATCAACGTGCTGAGCATCTTCAATGACTTTGAAGTCGACGAGATCGTACTGCTCGATATCGGTGCCGCCGCGAGAAGCTCGCCGATCCAGATGGATTACCTCAGGCGCCTTGCGTCAGAGGCGTTCGTTCCCCTCGCCTACGGCGGCCGGGTCACGACACTAGCCGAGGCCGAGGAACTCGTGCGCATCGGCTTCGAGAAGGTCATCGTCAACACCGCTCTGGTCGAGTCGCCTGCCGAAGTTTGCCGCATGGTCGAGGTCCTTGGAGCGCAAGCGGTTGTCGGGTCTGTTGACACGCGCTCGGACGGAACGGGCTACCGGGTTTACACGCGCTCCGGGACAGTTGACACGGGCCTGGGGCTCGACGACTGGCTGGCGATCGCCCGTGACGTCGGCGTCGGCGAGGTGCTCGTCACGTCGATCGACCGCGAGGGCACCCGCGTCGGGCTCGATCTCCACCTCACGAAGCACGTCGTCGATGCGCTCGACGTGCCGGTCGTCGCGCATGGCGGGGCGGGCTCGCGCGAGCAACTTGCGGAAGCGATCCTGGTGGCGGGAGCCGAGGCGGTGGCGGCCGGGAGTCAGTTCGTCATGCAGGGTGGTCGCGAAAGCATCCTTATCAACTACCCCACGCCGACGGCCCTCGCCTCTCTCTTCGGCCGCGAGATTGCCGACCCTGACGCAGGCCCAGCAGTGTCTGACCCGCGGTATACGGTCCCTGGTCGCGATCTATCCGGTCTGAAGATGTGTGCGCGCTGCATCATTACCTCGGACGTGCCGCGCTCGGGGCTCGAGCAGTCCGACACCTGTTTCTATTGCGGGCTCCACGACTCGCTCGATGCCCAATATCCGATTGGCCCGGAGAGTCTTGCCGCCCTTTCCAGCTTCGCCGAGCGGATCAAGCGAGACGCGAGAGCCAACGGGTCGAAGTACGACTGCATCCTCGGCGTGAGTGGAGGAACCGACTCGTCGTTCCTCGCACATCTGCTCGTGGAACTCGGAGTGAAGCCGCTCGCGGTGCATTTTGACAACACGTGGAATTCACCGACGGCAACCGGCAACATCTACGCCGTTCTCGACAAGCTCGGCGTCGACCTTGAGACCTATGTGGTTGATAACGCCGAGTACGACGACATCTATCGGGCGTTCATGCTCGCGGGTGTGAAGGACATCGAGGCCCCGACCGACATTGGGTTCATGGGTGTGCTGTACAGGGCCGCCGAGAAGCACGGCATCAAACACATCGTCGAGGGTCATTCCTTCCGTACCGAGGGCATCTCGCCGATGGGTTGGCTCTACATGGACGGCGGCTACATCGAAGATGTGCACCGCCAATATGGCAGCGTTCCGATGGCGACCTTCCCAAACATGGCCTTCGGTGACTTTCTGCGGTGGTCGACGTGGAACGCGATCCAACGCACCCGGCCGCTCTATTGGCTCGACTACCAAAAGGAAGATGCAAAGAAGTTCCTGGCGACGTCCTTTGGGTGGAAGTGGTACGGGGGGCACCACCTTGAGAATCGGTTTACCGCGTTCTACCACACCTACTTTCTGCCAAAGCGTTGGGGAATCAACTTTCGGCAGATCGAGCTTTCTGCCCTGGTCCGGTCGGGGCAGATGGAGCGCCCTGTCGCGCTGGAGACCTTCCTCGCTCCTCGCCAGGGCGATGCCGACATCATTGGCTTGGTGAAGAAGCGCCTGGGCTTCACTGACCAAGAGTTTGACGCCGTCATGAACCTGCCGCATCGCGACTACCGGGAGTTTCGGACCTACAAGAAGCGGTTTGAGCGCCTGCGACCTCTCTTCTGGCTGCTGTGGAAACTCAACCGCGTCCCCCGAAGTTTCTACGAGAAGTTCTGCAAGCCGTAGGCGAACGTGACCCACCGCATCTTCTTCTTCGTGCAGCGGATCGTCGTTGTCGCGATGTATCCGCTGTATCGGATCACGGGTAGTCGACGCCGACATTCGTGGATCATCGGGCCGCACGAGGTAGCATCGATGGTCCTCAATCTGGCGCGAGTCGTCCAAGATTCGGTCTCGGTTGCGCTCGGGACTGAGTCGTTCTACGGGCGCGACTACGACATCACGATTCCGGCGGGGGGACGGGCGGAGCTTCGGCGCGCTCTTCGCGCGCCGGTGATCTTCGCGCGGCTCGCTGCGCGCGCGCGCGGGTTCGTCTACGTCGGATCGGACGGGTTCCTCCTGACAACCGTTGATCAGCGAGCGTGGGAATTCGCGTTCCTGCGCCGCAAAGGACTTCCGATCGTTTGCTACTTCACGGGGTCCGACATTCGCTCGCCCGCGCTCATGGCGGAGCTCGAGCGCGCGACGGGTGCTGAGAACATCGCGACGCACCTTGCGGAGGCGGCACCCAGTATGGCGGCGCCCGGGTACGAGGACCAGCAGCGACAGGTCGCCGCAGTGGCCGACGAGTTCGCCTCAGTCATCTTCACGGCGAAGGTCGACCAACTTTCCTACCTTCAACGCGAGACGGAACCGTTCCTCTACTTCTTCCCAGACGAGGACGTCGTGTGGTCCGATGCCAAACATGCCGAGCCGGGTCCGCGCATCGTGGTGCACGCACCCTCGTCCCCGATCCTGAAAGGGACCTCGTACGTTCGAGACGCCGTGGAGTCGCTACACGCCGAGGGGTATGACTTCGAGTACCGAGAACTGATCGGGGTTCCCCATCAGGACGTCATGTCCGAGCTCCGACGGGCGCACATCGCGCTCAACGAGTTCTACGCGTTCGTCCCAGGAGTGTTCGGCGTCGAGGCTATGGCATCCGGGTGCGCGCTCCTCACCCGCGCCGACGAGCGCATCGAGACCGACCTCCCGCCGGGATCGAACAATGCATGGCTGGTCACGACCACCGGCGATCTGCGCGCCAACCTCCGCTCGCTGCTCGACGATCCGTCTCGGATCCCGAGGCTGGCGCAAGCAGGTCGGGCCTGGGTCGAGCACTACGCGACGGTGTCCTCGGCTGGCAGCCGGTTCCGCGAGATCCTCCGCTCCATCGAGAGTTGAAATCGCCCCGCGACCGAGTCAACCCATTGCCGGCGCGGCTGCGCGGTGGATCCCGCGGAGGAGGACGTATACGAGCCCCGCGAACGCGAGGGTCCCGACGACCCAGGCGGCGTTTGCGCCGAACGGAACGTGCCACCACCACTCGCGTCCTGCATCGAGGCTAAGTCCCGGGTTGTCGATCCTCGTTACGTATCGGCGGATGTTGACTTTAAGGGCCGCCATATTGCTGATTGGGAGCGCAAGCCCGATCGCGAGTCGTTGGACTCTGGTGAGGCGGATGCGCTTCCCTGCGGGCTCCATCATCAGCAAACCGCCGAAGAGGATGATCAAGGGTAAGGGGTATCGCGGTTGCAGCTCCGTGCCCTCGGGGATGCCGGACGCGGTGAGCACATACGTTGGGATCACGACGAGGAGTGGCCCGATGCCGCCGGTCACGAAAGCGTTGCGCGCGTTCATGCGCGAAAGCCTGACGAAACCTGCCCCAATGAAGCTGGAGGCACCAGCCCACAAGACGATTGCGGGAAGGCCAGTGTCGACCCAGCCAAGACCCCAGGACCCGAACACCCCAGCCCAAAGGGAGGGCACTGCTAGCAGGTTGGAGGAGAACAGGGAGTACGGGCTCAGCCCCCCTCGAGGCCGCCCCCGGCCCCTCAGAGAATCTGGCGCCGTCACGTTGCCCGTCATCGCGCGGGGCGGAGCCTCGGGGTTCGTCGACTTCGCCCCAGCGCTCGAGGCGGGCGCCTCGGCAGTAGCCACCGGAAGTACGTTCGTGCTGAACGGCAAACACCACGCGGTTCTCATCTGTTATCCGACGCCGCAACAGACGCGGACGCTGGCGGTGTTGCAACAAGGCTCGATGAGTCCTTGTACGTGTCTTGAACGGGAACTCCCTGCCGGTGCCCGAGTGCTAGATTGCGGCCGAGTCGGGAGTGCAACCCCCCGCTCAGGGGCCGAGGCGCCGTTCTGTCGGCCAGGTTGCGGGCAACACTTAACTGCACGCGGTCAGTAGGTAGGTGACACTCGGCTGACTGAATCGCTCCGGGTGTGAAGGACGCCCTCCTCGCACGGACGGATCAGATTGATGGTGGCCACCCCGATGCTTTGCGGTAGTCCAGGGGGCGGGCGACGAGTTTCCGGAGACGTGCGCGTCGTCGTGACTGGCAGGCCCCCTGGGCAACAGAAGTTGTGCCAGGGATGTCTTGGGTGTGATGGTTTTTGCTGACCAGTGGGAGGGGGCGGCCTTGCCTGACCTCTTGCAGTATTGCGACCTTGCGGGGTTGGATCTCACGCGGCACGGCCTCGATCAGATGCTGGCCGCGGCCGAGTATGAGCGCATTGCGCCCGCGACGTTCCTTCGCGTTGGAGGGGTCGATGACACCACGGCCGCAATGATGGCGATCGCTGCCAAGAAGCCGGAAGCGACCATTTTCCTCCTGTCGGCCGCCGCGCCGCATGACTTGACGGACGAGATCCCGCGCGTCACCAACATCGCGATCCCTCGTGGGAGCCAACCGGCGACGATCAGGTTGGCGCCCATCACGTGGCACCGCTTCGCGCCCGAAACCTTCGATATCGGCCGCACAGCGCATCCCCTGCCAGCGGGGCTCTAGATCGGGCGGTATTCGCCGGAGCGGACGATCATCGACCTGTTTCGGCTCCGCCACGATTGGGGGAGCGACCTCGCCATTTCTTCCCTGAAGCGCTGGCTCCGCGGCCAGGGCAACAGCCCAGGGGAGTTGCTCCCCATCGCGCAGGACTTTCCCACGGCGCGCCCCGCGCTCCAGGCCGCGCTGGACGTGTTGGTGTGAGTGCCACTCCACGGGAGGAATGCTGTGCACGCCGAGATAGTGAGGAATGGCGACGAGCCGGACGGAGCCGCCGGGCCGCTCGGCTAGTACACGGTGAGCAGAAGCACCGCGAACGCCGCGGCACCCGTGAGCATCGTCAGGGCGAGGTTGCGCTTCCACACGGCGGCCGCGACCGCGACCAGAGCCGCGATGTGCCAGGCGCCGAACGGTCGCCACGCACCCTCGTCGAGAAAGAGCGCGTTGCCGACGATCGCGCCCATGGCTGCGGGGCCGATCATCCGTAGGGCGCGCTGGACCAGCGGCGGGATGCGGTCCTCGTCGTGGAAGAGCAAGATTCCGGAAACGCGGATGAGGTAGGTGCCCATCCCCGCGAGGACGACCACGATCCAGATCTTCATGCGGAGTCCGCCGTGTCCGCGGGGGGCTCGGAAGCATCGGCCGCACTCTTGGCTGTCGCAAGCCGCCTCGACACGCGAGCGCCCGAGGTCCGCGAGTGCACCAGCAGGCCCGCCGTCATCCCCAACAGCGCCGCCGCGACGATGTTGAGCCCAAACGGCAGATCCTTGAGCGCTACGACGGCGACCACGCCGGTGACCGCCGCGACGAACTCGGGGAGGCCGCGGATCCCGGGAATGGCGAGCGCGATGAACATCAACGGGACGATGAACCCCACTTGCCACGCTCCGGGCACCACGGGCCCCAGCAGGATTCCGGCGACCGTTCCGCCCACCCAGGCCGTCCGCATCGGGAGCGTGACCCCGAGCATGTAGTACTGCTGCAGCGCGGGCGTGGTCCACCGCTCCTGGCCGCGTCCGTACAGGCCCACCGTCTGGTCGCTGACCAGGTATGCGAGGCCCCAGCGCCACGCGGGCGTGAACCGGCCAAACATTGGCGCGAGGGCGGCGGAGTAGAGCGCGAAGCGCGCGTTGACGATGAGCGCCGACAGCACCGCGATGGCTACCGCGCCCCCGACCGCGACCACTTCGGTGGCGGCCGTCTGGCCCGCTCCCGCGCCCACGATGAGCGAGCTGGTGGCCCCCGCAATCGGGTCGATGCCGCGCGCCCGCACGAGCGCGCCGAACGAGAGCCCAAACACCGCGACGCCGGGGATGAGCCCGGCGATGTCGCGCACGCCGTCGGCGAAGGCGGCGCGGGAGGTCATGCTCACGATGCTAGGTGGTCGGAGCTACTCTCTTGACGCGCTCCTGCTGGTTGCTGGTCGCTGGTGGTTGGTGGCTGGTACCGATGCCGCAGGGTCGGTGTCGTGAGGTCCGAACCCGGTCGCGGTCGTGCCCAGGACGGGCACTTTGGGCCCCTCCACAAAGGCCGACATTTCGGATTCCGTGTCTCAGGGGTGGGTGTTTGACTTGTGTCATGACGTTCAGTACTCGCTCCTTGCATGCGACCTCTGTGGCCGTGTGCGCGCGCGACGGTGCGGACGTCGCGAGGCTTGGCGATGCGGAGTTGCTGGCACTTTGTGGAGACATGGCTCAGCTTCGGCGCGATGGCGACGTTCTCATGGCTCAGGTGGCCGCTGAGATCGAGAGGCGCTCGAATACGGCCGACGCGGGCACGGGTCTTGCGGCGAGGCAAGGGTGCCGTTCGGCGGGGGAGCTTGTGGCGCGCGCGGCAGGGGGCAGCGTGGCTGAGGCGCGGCGGCTTGTTGTGGCGGGCACCCTGATGGCCGAAGCGGAAGCGGAAGCGGCGCAGCGTGGCGAGGACCCCGCACACGCCGACGACCCCGCACACGCCGACGACGCTTGGCTCGCCCAGACTTCTCCGCTGAGCCAGTTCCGTCGCGATCTTGCCGCCGCGGTGCGTGAGGGGCGCATCGGCGTGGATGTGGCGGCGCTGTTCTGCGACGCGTTGGCCGGGCTGCCGGGCTGCCGGACGTCGAGCGCACGCGTGAACTCTTTGGCAAGGCGCTCGGCAACGCGCGGGGGATGCCCCTGCATCACGTCCGCAAGTATCTGTGGCAGGCGCAAGCGTTCGCTGACCCTGTGGCATGGGAGGAGCGGGAGGAGCGTCAATACGTGGCGCGCGCGGTCACCATTCGCGACGATGCCGACGGGATGGTCACCCTGACCGCACGCCTGACGCCTTTGGCGGCCGCGCCCGTGCGTGCGGTGCTCGACGCGGGGGTGCGCCGGGCCATGCAGCAACGGCGCGAGCACCCCGAGTCCGACACCCGCACCGCCTGGCAGATGCGTGCCGACATCCTGAGTGATTTGTGTCGCCATGCCCTCGACTGCACCCAAGCCACGAGCGGCGTCAAGACCACCGTCGTGGTGCGCATGACTCGCGCGGAACTCGAGTCAGGGGTTGGCGTGGGCGAGGTGGATGGCATGCCCCAGCCCGTGAGCGCCGGTGCGCTGCGCCGGGCCGCCGCCGACGCCGAGGTGATCCCCGCGATTCTTGGCGGGGCGTCAGACGTGCTCGACTGGGGGAGGCGCCGTCGTCTCTTTACCGCGGCGCAACGACTAGCCCTCGTGGAACGTGATGGTGGTTGCGCGTGGTGCAATGCCCCGCCGTCGTGGTGCGAAGCCCACCACATCCGCTGGTGGGATAAAGACGCCGGTCCGACCGATCTGTCCAACGGGGTGCTCCTCTGTGCACGCTGTCACCATCGCGTGCACGCGGACGGGTGGGAAATCCGAGTGCAGGACCATGTGGTCAGCTTTGTTCCGCCGCACTCCGTCAACCCCGCTCGTACACCACGTGCCGGCGGGCGGGCACGCTTCGACCTCGCCGCCTAGGCCGAGCCGCGCGTCTCGAGTCTCCCAAAGAGGGTCTGGCCCACAAACGTGCCGTCGTCACCCAGGGTGGCCCCCTGTGGAACCCCCGGCGGCACCGCGAACAGCGCGGATCCGATCGTCTTCAGGTACTCCGTGGTCATGTGGTCCTCATCGGTGATCGGGTAGCCCTCGACGGGCGGCCACAAAGCCTTCTCCGCAAGGTGCCAACCCATCCACAACTCCTGCGGGCCGAGATCGGCCTCGCGCAGGTCAAGGCCTCCGGTCGAGGTCACCGAAGGACTCCGCGACGGGCTCGATCCGCTCCCAGTGCACGCGCGCATCGGCATAGAGCGAGCGCGCCTGCTCGTCGTCCCCCGCGGCGAACCCATCTGCGAACGACTGGGTCTTCGTGGCGAGGTCGTTCACGTCGGCCTGAACGAAGCCAAGGAATTGGGCCGATGCCGCGTCGAGCGCGGACTGGCGCTCGACCTAGGCCGCGGCGGTCTCGCCGGCGGCCGTGGCCACAAAGTCGGCTCGAATGTCGTCCCCGTTCATGCCCGCGTCGCACGATGTCACGTAGGTGCCCACGTCAAGAGTGACGACGAGGTCGCGGCTGAGCCCGGGACCCACGTTCTCGACTTCCGCCACGATTTCGGTGCCGTCACCTGCGTAGACATAGAACTCCGCGACGGCGTCGCCCGTGTTCTTCACGGTGAAGACCACCGGGCCTGCAGTGGCGGAAGAGGCGCTCAGAACGCAGGAGGCCGCGGCGATGTCGACGCTCACGCTGGTGGCATCCTCAGGGGTGTTTGACGTGCAAGCGGTCAGGGCGAGCAGGGCGATGGCGGGTGCGAGGGCGCGCGAGGCTACCCACTTGTGACGGGCGTTCATGAGGTGTCCTTTTACGGTTCGGTGATGTGAAGTACGGTGATGCGAAGTGCGGCGGTCTGAGGGGCGATGGCTAGACGGCAGAGGTGGTGGCGAGCTGCGGCGTAGCGGCGGGCACGGGAGTGCGAGCAAACGCCATCCTCGAGAACAGCCACACGGTGGGAACCAGGTACGACACCCAAGCGATCACTTCGAGAACCGTGCTCGCTGGGGAGAAATTGAAGACGCCTTTGAGCAAGGTGGCGACCACGGAGCCCGGCTGGATCGTGGCGGACACATCAAACGCGAGCGTTTCGGCGCCAGGCAGCACGCCAGCCTCTTGCAAGTCGTGGATCCCATAGGCGAGAACGCCGGCGGCGACCACAATGAGGAACAGTCCCGTCCACTGGAAGAACACGCGCAGGTTGATGCGCACGGCGCCGCGATAGATCAGGTAGCCGAGGGCGACCGCCGTGGCGAGGCCAAGCACCGCTCCAGCGATGGGCGCCGACGTCGATCCGGCGGCCTGGATACCGGCCCACAGGAACAGGGCGGTCTCGAGGCCCTCGCGGCCTACGGCCACAAGTGCCAGGGCGATGATCGCACCCTTGCCGAGCGCGATGGCCTTCTCGAGACCGTCTTCGAGGTGGCGCTTCAGAAAGCGCGCGGTCTTGCCCATCCAGAAGATCATCCAGGTGACGAGGCCGACCGCGACGATGCTCAGCAACCCACCGATCGTCTCTTGCGCCGTGAAGCTCAGCCCGCGCGGACCGAGCGTCAAAGCGGCGCCGACCGCGAGTGACACCGCGGCGGCCACGCCCACGCCAGTCCACACCGCGCCGAGCAGGTCGCGCCTTCCCGTGCGCACGATGTACGCGATGAGGATGCCGATGACGAGCGATGCCTCGAGGCCCTCTCGGAGCCCGATGAGGTAGTTGGCAAGCATGGACCCTCCGTGAATCAACGAAAATTGGCGAGTAAGGTAACCCTTACTTGGTCAGGCTAGGGGAGAGCGACGTGCGCTGTCAAATATTCGCAACGACGGTGTTGCGTAATTCGGCTACGGCGGTCGGCGCGCGCGTGGTTGGGCCCCGACCGCGGTGCTCCGCTACGAGTACTGGCGTGCCTGGAGCGCGTACAGGTCCGCGTAGAGGCCGCCGAGTGCCACGAGTTCGTCGTGCGTTCCGGCCTCCGCGATTCGTCCGTCTCCAACCACCACGATCGTGTCTGCCATCCTGACGGTCGAGAAGCGGTGCGAGACCAGGACCGTGATCGCTCCGGTGCGCCGCGCAACCCTGCGCGCCCCGAGTGCGTATTGCTCGAAGAGGTTGTGCTCGGCTTGAGCGTCGAGGGCCGACGTGGGCTCGTCGAGCAGCAAGAGCAAGGGGTCTTGGCGCATCATCGCGCGGCCGAGCGCGAGCTTTTGCCACTGGCCACCGCTGAGATCGGTGCCCCCATCAAACGACTTTCCGATGAGCGTCTCAAGTCCCTGGGGGAGCCGCTTCAGGACGTCCTCCGCGCGCGCGCGTCCGAGCGCGCCCTGGACGGCCTCCGCGTCGTCGATGCCCTCTTGAGACCCGAGGCCCACCACGTGCTGCGCCGTGAACTCGTACTTCGCGAAGTCCTGAAACCCGGCCGAGATGCGCTCGCGCCACGCTGGGACGGAGATGCGGCGCAGGTCGACGCCATCAACGTCGATCACTCCCGACGTGGGCTCGTAGAACCTGCACAGCAACTTCACGAGAGTGGACTTTCCCGCGCCGTTTTCGCCGACGATCGCCACGGTGGACCCAGCGGGAATCGTCATGGTCACCCCTGAAAGCACCGCCTCTTCCGTGCCCGGATAGGCGAACGCGACGTCGGTGAAGGTGATGCCGGTTGCCAGTGAGCCGGGCACCGCGGCGTCTTGCTCCACCTCGGGTACGGCCCCCACCACGCCCCGAACCCAGCGGATCTCCGAGAACATCGACGCCGTGCGCTGGAGGCCAACGAGCGCGACTACCGCGGACACCACCTGTTGATTGACCTGTGCCGCGAGCGTGATGACCATGAGCACGTCGCCCACGGTGCTGTGACCCTGTACAGCGTCGCGCACCACCAGCAGCGTCGCACCCACGTACAGCACGGCGAAGACGATTTGCGCGAGCGCCCGCAGCGCGGTGGCCTTGTTCTCGCCGCGCACCTCGATGCGAGACGCCTCCTTCCAGGCCGCGGCCTGGCGGGTGCGGACCTCGGCCTCGAGCCCGCACGTGCGCACCTCCTTGATGGGGCCGGCGTCGGCAAGCAGGCCGAACATGTGATTCGCGCGTCGCGTCGCGGGTGCCGCGGCGGTGCGAGCCGCTCGAGCGATGCTCTCGCTCTTGCGTCCCAGCAACAGCGGCGGAAATGCCGCGACCGGCAGCAGGGCGAGCCACGGGTTGAGCGTGGCCAGCAGCACCCCAGTGAGGATGAGGGCGACGGCGATCGCCACTCCGGTGTAGAGCGAGCCCACGGTGCCCCACGCGGCACGATTGGCCTCGCGGCGAATGATCGCTAGGCGGTCCGCATACTCGGCTCTCTCGTGGTGTTCCAGGCCGATCGAGCCGTTCGACAAGACGGCGACGTCTCGCTCGATGAGAGCCTCCATGTCCTCGGCGGTGGTGAAGTAGAAGATGTGCGCAAAGTGCGCGGCGGTGAGGCCGACTACCGCGAGCACGGCGACGACGATGGCGGAGGTCACCGCCTGTCGGGCCTCCCCCGCGAGCGCATTGTCCACGACGGACCGAAGCCAGACGGCGGCGAACGGCATGGCGACCGGCGCCACCAGCATCAGGCCGAACCCCACGCAGAAATTGGTCTTGCCAGCTCGCCACGCGTAATGGAAGGTGTCCACGATGCCCTTGAGGAGCTCGTTCCTATTCTGTGCGGCCATCAGCGGGTCGCTCCCATCGCGTCGGCATCCGCATCGTCGTCCGTATCAAGGCCCTCGCGGAATCGGCGCGCCTGCAGTTCGAACAGCGTGCGGTAATGCGTGGGCGTGGCCATCAGCTCGTCATGCGAACCCTGCTCGACCACGCGTCCGTGCTCGATGACGACGATGCGATCTGCGCGGCGCACTGATGAGAAGCGGTGCGAGATCAGCAACGTGGTGGTGCCCTCGGTGAGTTCGACGAATCGATCAAAGAAATCGGCCTCTGCCCGCACGTCGAGCGCCGCCGTGGGCTCGTCGAGCACGAGCACCCTCGCGCCCTTGTCGAGCGCATAGAGCGACCGAGCGATCGCGACGCGCTGCCATTGGCCACCGCTGAGGTCGATGCCCTCGGCGTAGCCGCGCGCGAGCACTGTGTCCAGCCCGTGGGGCGCACCTTCGAGGGTCTCGAGCATTCCGGTCGCCGCCGCTGCCCGCTCGACCGCCTCGCGATCGGGGGCTTCGAAGGCCGCGCCGAACGACACGTTGTCCGCGGCGGACAGTTCGTAGTGTACGAAGTCCTGGAACACCACGGACAAGGTGCGGCGCCATTGCGCCAGTTCCAGCCCAGCGATGTTGATGCCGTCGACGTAGATGCCGCCCGATGTTGGCTCGTACAGCCGCGCGAGCAGCTTCATGAGCGTGGTCTTGCCCGCACCATTGACGCCAACGAGCGCCGTCGTCTTGCCCGCCTCGAGGGTCAGGTTGAGGCCTTCAAACACGACCTCATTCG
>JAYTGI010000365.1:0-22958 GCA_043733605.1 Demequina sp.
ATCACGATCGCCGGGCCAGAACTCAACCTATGGCGAGCCCCCACCGACAACGACAACGGGCTCGATGCGACGGCGATGGACTTGCCTCCAGTGGCATCCCGCTGGTCTGACGTAGGGCTTGATCTGCTGCGCAGCAGGACGCTCTCCGTTGAGTACTCGGACCACCGCCTCGTGGTCCGGCGCCGCAGTGGAGCGCCAGGACACGACCGCTTCGTCGACGTCACCTACACGTGGACCGCGGATCAGGCGAAAGCCATGGTGGTTGTCGATGTAGAACCGTCGCCGAACTGGGGCGACACATGGGCGCGAATCGGCATCGACCTCAAGATACCCGCCTCTCTCGATCAGGTGGCGTGGGCGGGGCGCGGACCTGGACCTGCCTATCCCGACACGGGTCAGTCGGCGCGCCTCGGTTGGCACCGAGCGACTGTGGCGGAACTTCAGGTCGACAATCCGCGTCCGCAGGAGAATGGGGCGCGTGCCGGCACCGTCGGCGTCAGATTCGAGAATCTCGACGGGACAAGGGCAGTCGAGGTCCAGGGAGAGGCGTTCGGTTTTGCTGCGCGTCCGTGGTCGCAGGCGGCACTCGCGGCGGCCACGCATCAGCATGAACTTGCGGCGGATGGGTCGATTCATCTCACGATCGACACGATTCAGAACGGCATCGGCAGCGCGTCCTGTGGGCCGGGGGTCCTTGAGGCATACCGGCTGAAGCCAATGACCAGACGGTTCGAGTTGGCGTTTCTTGCCTAACGGCCCGGGTTGAGACGGTTCTGTGTCCGCTGGGTACACTCGAGCCAGTTGGAGGCGAAAGCCACTCTGGCAAGCGTGATCGAGTCAGAGACATGCCCCGGCCCAGCACCACGGTTGACCGACCGTTACCAAACCGTGACGATTGATGTGATCTGTTTTTCCAGATCCTGCTTCTGATAGCGTTATCAATGGGTCTATGATGACCAAGTTCGACATATTCATCCGGTCAATGAGGACCGAAGCTCTCAAGAGCTCCTTCCCCAGTTGAGCGGACCATCTCTCTCGAGCTCCCTCGGAGCTTCACTTCTGGAGGAAAGATGCACAGCATTCGACCAGCAATGGCGCTGGCAGCAGGGATCGCGGTAACTGCGTCCCTGCTCGCCGGTTGTTCCACCAACCCCGACGCCTCTGGAACCACGAGCGCGACTTCCAATGCTCAAGAGGACGTAACGGTCAACATGTGGGGATGGACCGGCTCGCCGGGCGCAGACGTGGTCCAGACCATGGCCGACGCGTTCACGAAGGTGAATCCCAGCATCACGATCAAATACACCGAAGTCGATCCTGCCGACTACGCAACCAAAACCACACTCGCCCTCAGTTCCGGCGAAAGCATCGACATCGTGGCGGTGCAGCCGAACCACATGGCAACTGACGTCGAGCCGTATCTGTCGAAGGTCAGCGAGTGGCCAGACGCCAGCGGCATTGAGGCGAAGTACACCGAGAGCTCGATTTCGGAGACGAAGTCACTCTTCTCGGATGGCGAGTTGCACGCGGTCCCGTTCTTCCTGAGTGGCTCCATGCTCGGTATCTACAACGCAGACATCCTTACTCAGGCTGGCTTCTCGGAGGGTCCCAAGACGTGGACCGAGTTTAAGAAGTTGTCGGACTGGCTCAAGGTCAACATGCCTGACGTCTTGCCTGCAGTCATCTCGGGCGATGCCGACAACCAGAACGACATGTCGCTCACCATCGCCGGGCAGACCGCGCCGGAGTGGTACAACGACGTCCGATACAACGGCGGCGCGTTGAACACGCCGAACTTCGTCGACGCTCTCACCAAGATGAAGACCCTCTACAACGACGGCACCTTGGACCAGTCGACTCTCGACCTGGACTACGGTGGCGCGACAACCGCCTTTGATCAGGGCAAGGCCGCCGTGCTTTGGAGTGGCTCATGGGATGCAAGCAGGATCCTTAAGTCTTACCGAGACGAAAACAAGGTCGCGTATTCTGAGGCCGGAATCATGGGCATACCGGCGGACAACGCCGCTGACGTATCTATGCGTTCGTTCCTCGAGAACACCTACGCGATTCCCGAGAAGTCCACGCACAAGGCGGCGGCAGCCAAGTTCATCGACTATGTCACGGCGGGCGATGGAGTGGACATCTGGGCGAAGCTCCGCGTTGGGTTCCCACCAGCCAAGGCTGGTTACACCCCCTCGACGGCAGAGCTGACTACGGACTCGGAAAAGGCAAGTTACGCGCTCATGCAGCAGCTGATCGCCGAGCCACACAGTTACCGAGCGAACCTCAGCAACCTCTTTCACCAGATCGGTGGCTACGTTGTGCCTGTGGTCAAGGGTCAGATGACCCCTCAAGAGGCAGCCGACAAGTCCCAAAAGGACCTTGAGAGCGGAAACTACAACTAGCAGAACGCGGTAGACAGATAGCGGGAGGACGACTTGTTGCCTCCCTGGGCTCGCCCTCCCGCTTTCCACCGACGAACAGGTACGCCTAAGGATCATCAATGGCCCGCACTCAGACCAAGCCCTACACGCGCAAGCAAAGGCGCTCCGCTGATGCCAGGACGGCGCTTGTCTTCCTGACTCCGCTGATCGCCATGTACGCCCTCTATTTCGTGTTCAGCTTCTACTTCCTCATTAAGACCAGTTTTACTAGGGTTTCGATTTCCTTCTTCAACTCGGAATGGGTGGGCTGGCACAACTACTCGCATTTGCTCACGGACTCCACGTTCCTTCACTCGCTACTCAATAACCTTGTCTTCGCAGCGATCGCCATCGCATCCTCCGTGACGATCGCATTCTTCATTGCCATCGCGCTCTCAACGGGAATTCGAGGCAAGCGTTTCATGTTCACCATTTTCTTGCTGCCTACTTTGATGCCAGCGTCGTTGATCTCAACGATGTTTGGCTCGATGCTCCAGGAGCGCTTCGGCACACTCAACGAGACGCTCAGGGCCGTGGGGCTGGGGAGCTTGGCGCAGTCGTGGCTGACTGAGCCCGCGTGGGCCTACACCGCGGTGTGCGTCCTCTTTGCCTATCTCATTGGGCTGCCCATCCTCTTTTACACCTCGGACCTTGCCGCGATGCCGTCGGAGGCTCTCGAAGCCGCGCTGATGGACGGTGCTGGCACCTTCAGGATCATGCGTTCGGTGATGTACCCGATGATGAAGGCCACCCACATCACGGTGGTGCTCTCGATTCTGCTTGGTTCCTTCCGGGCTTTCGAACAAGTGCTATTTACGACCAAGGGTGGGCCGAACGGGCTCACGGAGATATCGGGGACGTACCTTTTCCGGTTCTCTCAGGGCGGTCCGACGATTGGCTTTGTGTCTGCGGCTGCCGTCATCGTGTTGGCAATCGCCTTCATCACGTCCATCGCGCAGATGTACGTGCTCCGCGAGCGAAAGGAAAAACTATGAAGTCGGGAAACGCGCCCGTCCCCGCGAACGCGGAACTTGTGGAAACCGCAGATCCTGACGTCTCGCTTCCCCGACGGAGCGACAAACGTTGGCGGCGCCGCAAGCCCGATCTCGACCGTCCGGTGAACATCATCACCGGCAAGCGCGAGCGCATCGTCCTCTATTCCATTCTTGCCGTTCTGACCGTCATCTTTGCTTTTCCTCTGTACGCCGCTATAGAGAAGTCGCTCGAAGTCAACGGGTTTGGCAACTACATCTCACTGATCACGAATCCGCTCGGCGACGTCCCGCTGTGGCGGACGTACGCGAACTCCTTCATCATCGGCATGATGCAGGGCGTCATCGTCATTTTCGTCACGGTCACTGCCGGGTATGCCTTCTCCAAACTTCGATTCCGGGGACGTGACATCGGCTACTCCGCCGTGCTCCTGTTTCTGGCCATCCCTGGTGTGGCAATTCTCGTCCCTGTGTACGAGATCACGCACCTGACTGGCCTATACAACTCCTACCTGGGCGTGGCGCTGCCCGAGGCGGCGATCACGATCCCCTTTGGTGTTTTGCTCGTGCGCAACTACGCGCGCAACATTCCGGATTCTCTTTTCGAGGCCGCAGAGATCGACGGCGCGGGTAGTTATTGGGCGTTCTGGGGCATCTTCGTGCCAATGTGTCGCCCCGTGATCGTGAACCTTGCGGTGTTGTGCATGGTGTGGTCCATGCAGGACTTCCTGTGGCCTTCCTTCCTCTTCACAAATGCCAATTTGACTACAGCCGCTCTGGCGGTGCAGCGATTCTCGAATGTATTGGGGCAAGGAGCTGACACCACCGCCCGGTACAACGCCAGCCTCGTTTTGCTTGCGGTTCCAGCATTGATAATCGTGCTCTTCGGTTTCCGCTTCATCGTCAACGGGATCACGAGCGGCGCCAACAAGGAGTAGTCCACGGGCGCTCCGCCAATTCACCTCGCGTGTTTCGCGGGTTGCGGGGTGTAGTCGCCTAGGTGTTCTGGCGGATGACGTTGGTGAAGCCGGGCTCGGAGGCGTGAGGCGGGGGATTGGTCTTCGATTGCAGTGTGGTTGCGAGGGTACTTGTAGTGGATGTTCCACACCTTGATCGCTTCGGCGCGTTGGGCTTCTGAGGTCCAGGTGCGGGCGTAAGGCCGGACCGATCTCTCCATTTCGGAGTGCACGGCCCTGCATGCTCTTAGGCCACCACGTGGAGAGAGATCCACGTTTCGACGTCGTCTGGTCGATACCGGACCGAAACTCTGCGGGCACCGCCAAAACGCTCATACACGAGGGGTCTTCCGCCGGGCGCTCGTTCTGGAGACAGGCGCCACGTCTCAACGGTGCGAGGCGGTAGACCCAAGATCTTTGCCGCTTCAGTTTCGGTGATGAGGTGGCCGGAGACTTGTCCGGTCCGTTCTGCGATGAGAGTGGTCACAGTGGCTCTATGCAGCGACGGTGCGGTCAGGGTGCACCGGCAACGTCGTCGGCGCAAAGTTCGGGGCGAACTTCGTCGGACGTTTCCGTACTCGACCGGGTTTGCGCGGGAGAGGAGGTTGGAACATGCCGGGCAAATATACCTACAGCGGGCCCGGCCGGGGATGCGCGGCGCCTCTAGAGCGCCTGCTTTGCAAGCAGGAGGTCGGGGGTTCGATTCCCCCAGGCTCCACACTTTGTCCTGGCCGACGTCCAGGCCGTGAACTACAGGCCCCGCTGCGGCCGCTCCCTCCCTTGAGGAGCGGGGAGGTCCGTCGATTGCACTACAGCCGACCCCGCCCGGAGCGACCGATACGATGCGAGCCAGGGGCTTCTTTCTCCCGACCTTGCCGCGAGCCGGTCGCACGCGCGGGCGTCGGCGCGCGATTCCGGCGCTCGTCGCTGTCACCATCGTGTGCGTGGTCCTCACGGAGTGCGACACGGCCGCGGGGCACGCCTCCGTCGAGAACGAGTGTGGCGAGACGCTGTCAATCCTGATCGAGGAAGCGCGCGCGCCGAACTCCCATGGCTATACGGGGGCAGGCGCCGCCGAGTACCGCGAACGTGTCGCTGCGGGCTCGAGCACAGAGTTCGCCCTGATGGCTGCGGCCGGCGGGTTCGTCATAGATCTAGCCCCCGACTGCTCGCCGTACGGGAAGTGGTACAGCCTTAGGGACCCTGATCGTTCTTTCGCCCTGTCGAAAGACACGAGGACCTGTCCACGCTAGTGGGGTAGGCGCTCTGGACGGCCGACCCGGTGGTCCGTGAGTCACCTGACCGGCCATCACGAGGGACATCTAGTTGACGACTGAACCCCGGGCCAATCAGGGGGTGAATGGTGGGCAGGTCGTCACGGCTCCGCGCCGGCACCGCTCTTGCGGCCATTGGTGGTTTAGCAGCAGCGCTGGCACGTTGTGACACGAGTGACCACCACGTGGTGGTGAATGACTCCGGTGAGGCGCTGACGATCTCGGTCGAGGAGGCGTCGTCTCCATTCCTCGCCGACTTTGTACGCGGAGAAGCGAACGAGCTCGGCGACGCCATCGCGCCAGGCGCGGACACGTCCGCCTATCTCATGGGAATCGCAGGCTGGTTTGTAGTCATCGCGCTGGCTTCCGACCGGTCGGTCAACAACATGTGGCAGAGCCTCGACGGTCCGGAGCGGCCCTTCACGCTTTCGCCAGCGACTGGGACGTGCCCGCAACGCCTCCCCGGAGCCGCGCAGACTTGAGGCACGAGGCCATTGACCCTCCGACGTTGTCGAGCCGCCGACGACGCCGTGACGAGTTGCTGACCAACTCGGCGCACGGGACGGCGACGGTAACCAACACGTGGACTGCGAATGAGGCGTTGGCGACCTCAACCATGCAATGGGCATGCGGACGGGACCGCCCTCGCAGTCACGCAGTTAGGTACAGTTGTACGTATGCCTGACTACTTCGCCGGAGACAGTCGCACCAACAGAGAGCGCATGCTTGCAGGCGACTTGTATATCGCCGACGACCCCGACATTTCGCCTGAGGCTCGTCGCGCGTTTGAACTGCAGACACGGTTTGGCGAGGCGTACAGGATCGACGGCGACGCAGCGCAAGACGTGTTGCGCGAACTGTTTGCGGGGTTTGGCGATGGCGCCCACGTCAAGCCGCCGATCTTCGTCGACTACGGGAGCCACATCACGATCGGGGCCCGCACGTTCGCGAACTACAACCTGACCGCCCTCGACGTCGCACCCATCACGATCGGGGACGACTGTCAGATCGGACCCAACGTCCAACTACTCACGCCCACGCACCCCGTCGAACCCCAGCCGCGTCGCGACAGGCTCGAGGCCGCGAAGCCCATCGTGATCGGCAACAACGTGTGGCTCGGCGGCGGATGCATCGTGTTGGCCGGCGTGACAATCGGCGACAATTCGGTGATTGGCGCCGGCGCGGTCGTCACGAAAGACATCCCAGCGAACGTCGTAGCGGTGGGCAATCCCGCTCGCGTCAGCAAAGAAATCTGAGCGGACCGTGTCCCCTGACCAAGCGCCCTCCAACCCCGCCTCGCGCTCACGCCGTTTCGACCCTGACCGGAGGAGTCGGCTCATCGAGGTGACGCTCGATGTCATCTCCGACGAGGGCGTAGCGGGCACCTCTCATCGAAGGGTGGCGACGCGCGCCGATGTGCCGCTCGGGTCGATGACGTACCACTTCTCGAGCATGGACGACCTGCTGCTTGAGGCGCTCTCGCGATTCGCCGAACGGGCGAGCGTCGAGTTCCGTAGGGAGCTCGACGCCGCCACGACCGCCGAGGAAGCGGAGGACGCCGTCGTCGGCCTCATCACCGGTCAGGACACCTCGGCGCGCGACCTGGTGCTCACCCATGAGATCTACACCCTTGCCGCACGCAAGCCCGAGTTCCGGAGGATCACCCGCGACTGGATGGCCCGCGACCAGGCGATGATGTCGGAGCACTTCGACCCCGCGACGGCACGGATGCTCAACGCCCTGATCGAGGGCATGGTGTTGCACGCCGCGCTCGACACCGACCCGCACGACCCGGCGCTCTCGCGGGAAGCGGTGCGCCGCATCATCCACGCCCCATAGGCCCGACGCTGTACTTGCCCCGTCGCGGCATGTACGATCGTACGCAACATGAGTACGTTCGTACATAATCCGCGATGAGGATGAGCTGTGACCGCTGTGACCGACCCTTTGTTGACCTCGACGGCGCGCCGCGCTCGCACCGGCGTCGCGCTGCTGTTCTTCACCAATGGAGCCCTGTTCGCGAACCTGCTGCCCAGGTACCCCGCGATCAAGGCCGCGCTCGGACTGACCAACACCGAGTTTGGACTGGCAGTCGCGTGCTTCCCGCTCGGGGCGCTCCTTTCGGGGCTCGCCGCCGGTGTCCTCATCCGTCGATTCCGGTCGTCGCGGGTCGCGTTTGCAGGCACGATCCTGACAAGCGCGGGAGTGCTGGCCGCCGGACTCTCGGCAACATGGGCGCTTCTCGCGGGCGCGCTCTTCCTCGCGGGAGTCGCGGACGCCATGACGGACGTCGCGCAGAACTCGCACGGCTTGCGCGTGCAGCGCCGGTACGGGCGATCGATCATCAACTCGTTCCACGCCATCTGGAGCATGGGCGCCGTGGCGGGCGGGCTCATGGGCGCGGCCGCGGCCGGGCTCGACCTGCCCCTCGGGCTGCACCTCGGTGTCTCTGCGGCACTGTTCAGCGCGATCGGATTGCTCGCTTACCGGCTACTGCTCCCTGGCGCGGAACCCACGGATGTGGTCCCCGCCGTCAAGGCCAGTACGCCTCGCACCGCGCGCGGGTCCATGATCATCCGGCTCGGCATCCTCACCGCGCTCGTGCTGCTCGCCGCGAGTGGCTCTGTGATCGAAGACGCGGGCAGTTCGTGGGCGGCGCTGTATCTGTCGAGCTCTCTCGGGGCCGCGACGTCGGTCGCCGCGTTCGGATTCATCGCCCTCGTCGGCATGCAGTTCGTGGGGCGAATCGTCGGTGACGGCCTCGTTGACCGCTTCGGGGAACGTCTGGTGGCGCGGGTCGGTGGCCTCACGGCCGCGGTTGGCATGGGCGCCGCCCTGGCGCTGCCGTCCGTGTGGCTTACCGTCGTCGGATTCGGGCTCGCGGGGCTCGGAATATCAACCCTGGTACCCGCCGCGATGCACCAGGCGGACAGGCTGCCAGGGCTCAAACCGGGCACGGGTCTCGCGGTCGTGGGTTGGCTGATGCGGATCGGATTCTTGCTGTCCCCACCCATCGTCGGCTCCATCGCCGACGCCACAAGCCTGCGAATGGGACTCATCGTCGTGCCGACGGCCGGGATTGCCGTCGTCCTCCTCTCCGGCGTGCTCTCCAGCCACAGGCACGAGGGCAACGCGGGCCACGAGGCCGATGAGTCGGTGCTCTCCGGCTAGCGGTTGACGAGAGTCGGCGGGTCACGTCCCCTTGGCGCCCTGACCAAAGATCCGCAGGAACGTGGCGTCTCGCTCATAGCCTTCCGCGTCCGTCAACAGTTCCGGCCTTCCCCACTCACACGCCTTCGCGCGTGAAAACGCGGCGAGATCCACCAGCCGAACAATCGCGACCCGCATCGCATCGCCCCACGTCGCATCGGACCCGTACGCCCTCAGGATCAGCTCGACCCTGCGGCGCGCGTCGTCCATCCCGGGCGCACCCGCGGGCGTTGTCGGCGTGAGCGGCACGGCGCGGGTGGCGAAGTACGCGATGTCCCACAGCCGCGGCCCAGGCGAACAGAAGTCGAAGTCGATCGCTCCCACGATCGAGCCGTCGGCGAAGGCCAGGTTGTGCGGCGCGAAGTCGTTGTGGCAGATCACCTCGGCAGGAACTTTCGCGGGCGCCTGCCACACCGCCCCGTCGAGCGCAAAGCCGACGCTCGCGTCGTGCAGCTGGCGCAGTCGCCTCGCGCCGTCGGCGAGAACCGCGTCGGTCCACACCCAATCAGGTAGCGGATACAGCGGGACGTCGCCCTCGACAAACGACAGGCGCTCGCGGCCGCCCTCGATGCCGAGCGGGCGGGGCGCCCAGTCCACGCCCGCTACCGCGAGGTAGTCCAGATACCGGTGCACGGTGGGCGTCCAGGGGCCGGCGTTGCGCAGGACCGTGTCGCCTTCGCGCACGGCCGCGTTCATGTTGCCACCGAGAAGCTCGCCGTCCATGGACAAACCCTAGGCCGTGCCCCCTGCAGCCTCACTGCGCACCAGTTCCAGCCGCTCCGCAATCTCCCGCTGGCGCCCGGCCGATAGCCCCGCCGCGGCGGCGAATCCGCCAAAGCGCTCCACAGCATCGGCGACGCGCACGATGATGTCGCGATACCCGGCGACGCCCGCGCGATCGCCAAGAACCTCGAGGTCGGCCGTCGTGATGTGCTCGAACTTGCCCTCGACAGACATGAGATGCCGCGAGACCCAGGGGCTCGTGGGGCTGTAGGCGAAGGTCACGTCGTAAGCGGGCGCGAGCCGCCACGCGCCGTCGGCGCCCATGAGGAAGGACAGGTTCTTGGTGTGGTCGTCGTTGTTGGAGGCGAGCACGTTGAACACGACGCGCCTGAACGCCTCCTCGCGTTCGTCGATGCCGAGGCTGACCATCGTGCCGAAGTAGCTCGCGTAGTCGTTGACGCCCACCGCATTGAAGTCCAGCCCGCCGATGCCGCACAGGGTTTGCATGTGGAGTCGCTCGCCGTCGGTTCCAGGTCGGTCGAAGCGGCGGGTCACAAAGTGCGCGCGGCCGCCCTCCTCGAGCAACTCGGTGGGTGCCATGTCGATCCCGGCGTCACGCGCCATGAGGGAGTACGCGTATTCGGTGCGGCCGTAGTCGGCACCCGTGCCGAGCTGGCGATCCGCGCCCACGCCGTCGAACTTGAGCAGCCACTGCTCAAAACCGCGCGGCGCTTGAATCCCGCCGGCCGTCATCTCGCCGGTGGTACGGTTCCACGCGATGACGGCCTTGGCCCTGGCCCCGCCCGCCGAGGTCCCGACCGCGAGCAGGTGGTTGAGCGCGTCGGTGCGGGTGTCGGGCGAGGCAAGGTCGCCGTGGACCGCGCGCCGCGCCGCCTCGACAAGTTCGCTCATCTCGAGCGTCGTTGGCAGGTCGCGCGGGGAGTGGTCGGGCGTGAACGTCAGGGCACCCATCCCGCGCGCACCCACATATGCGAGCCTGTCAAGCGGGGTGACCCTGTCGTGTGAGACACCCTCGCGCGCAAGCACCGCGTCGACGATTCCGTTGCCGAACGCATCGGGAAGGCTATCCGCAATCATCGGCGGCAGGTCGTAGAAGGTTTCCCTGTTGAGTCCGGGGAAGGTAAAGGGCGCGCGGGCTTGCGCGAGCGGCATGAGGAGCGGCGAGAGTTCGATGCCCGAGCGCACCCAGGCCGGGTCGTATTGGAAGGCGTAGGAGCGCCTCGCCGATGCGGCGCCAACGGCCCCCACGGTGCGGCCGAACGCCTCGACCCGGAGCAGGTCCACGTGTCGGTAGGCCATCAGGGGCCAGCGTTCGTCTGCGTGGTTGGTCGAGAGCGGTGCAGTCCCGATGCCCGCTGCGGGGCCTTGCGACCCTCGCGGAGTTGGAGCAGGTCGAAGGGGCCGATCTCAGGTTCGGGCTCAAGCCCGGCGAGCCAGTCCTGCTTGCCGAGCGCCCTGACCACGCGCACGAAGGTCTTGAGCGTGGAGCCCTTGCCGTGCTCGAGACCCTTCACGGCGCCGAGCGAGACGTTGGCCCTGTGGGCGAGTTCTTCTTGGCCGAGGTCGAGCGCGAGGCGCACGCGCTTCACTTGAACCCCGAGCTCGTGCTCCCAGTCGGTGGTGGATGCGAAGTCCCCATTAGCGGGCATAGTGCTGACTATAACACCCCAATAGTGCCCTTAACAGTCAGAGAGATACATGGTAGCGAGTGAGCGTGCCCGCCGCCAACGCATCCGCCGCCGCCTCGCGCTCCCTCGCCTTCGTCTCCAGAATCCGGCGCGCAGTGAGTACATGAGTGCTCTTCTCGACCCTCGTTGAGCACCCATGTACTCATGGGACGCCAAAAGCGACAGGGCGACATGGGTTGTGACCTCACGTAGGGTCGAATGGCAGACGAGGGGGGTTGTATGCGCACGCTCGTCTCACTGACCGAGGCTGCATCGCCCACCGAGGGCAGGATGATCGACGAGGTGACGGCGACCGTCCTCGACATGCCGCCTCGCTAGAGGGATATGGACTGGGAGGCGCCCTTGGGCTTCGGCTGGGCGTTGAGTCCGAGCTCTGCAACGCGAGCGGGGGCCCCAGGCCGTGCGACATCATGGGGACATGACCGATGAAGAAGGGCGCCCCGAAGTTGTCTTGATGTGCGGGCTGGCGGGGTCGGGGAAGACGATGCACGCGAAGGAGCTCGAGACCCGCGGCTACGTGCGGCTCTCGGTCGACGAGGAGGTCTGGAAACGCTTCGGCCGATTCGGGGTCGACTACGACGCTTCGCTCTATGAGGATCACAGCGCCGTGGCGCGCCGGTTTCTCGATGAGCGCTTGACGCAACTCGTGTCTGAGGGTCGCGATGTGGTCATCGATTCGAGCCTGTGGCAGCGCGCGCGGCGCGATGAGACCAAGCGCTTGGTAACGCTTGCGGGCGGTCGATGGCATCTGGTCTACCTGAAGACGAGCGAGACAGTGTTGCGAGAGCGGCTCGCGAAACGCGCAGAGCGCTTCGATGCAAACGCCGCGTTCCCGATCACCGATGAGATATTCGCACCTTTCGTAGGCGCGTTCGAGGAGCCTTCTGGAGAGGGGGAGGAGGTCGTGTGCGTCCCGGAAGAGTGACGGATCCGGGCCAGTGCGACCCGCCAGCCGCCTACCTACAAGCAGGCGCGTCCGCCACCAACTCCAACAGATGTGGCGCCGCCGAGTCCGCCCCGGCCCTGCGCGACTGCACCACCGAGACCTCCCAGCGAGGCGCGTCGTGCGGGAGCGGCACCGTCACCAGGCGCGAGGCCTGCGGTTTGTTCGACACGTGGCGAGGCACGATGGCGACGCCAAGCCCGCGGCTAACGAAGTCGAGCAGCGTGTGAACGTCGCTCACCTGGAACCGCACGCGGCGCATCAGCCCGCGCGCCTCGAACGCCGCGTCGGTCAGCGGCCGCACTCCCCACGTGGGGTCGAAGTCGACGTGGTCCTCGACGGCGAGCGCCTCCCACGACGCGACGGCAACGTCGGCCAGGGCGTGGTCGGGCGGGCACACGAGCACGAGGTCCTCGTGGCCGAGCTCCTGGTGAGGAAGTGTTCCGAGGTGCGACGCGGCCGCGACAAACGCGACATCCAGGCCATCGGCTCGCAGCGAATCGATGAGCTCGTGAGACCCGGCTTGCCTGAACTGGATCTCCACCTGCGGGTGGCGTCTGTGGAAGCGATCGATGAGCGCGGTCGCGTCGATCACGCCAAGGCATTGCTCGGTGCCGATGCGCAGCGTTCCCGAGACCTGGCGGGTCGCGTGGACGACGGCGTCCCGGGCGGCGCGCTCCTGGTCGAGCATCGCGCGGGCGTGCGGGAGCAGGGCGAGGGCTGCGTCCGTGGGCTCGACGCGGCGGGTCGTCCGCGTGAACAGCGAGGCGCCCAGTTCAAGCTCGAGCCCGCGGATTCCCGCGGACAGGCCCGACTGCGACACCCCAATCAGTTGTGCCGCGCGCGTGAAGTGGCGCTCTTCCGCGAGCGTCACCAGGTACTCCATCTGCCGCAATTCCATTAAGCACCCCTGGTTGTGAAAACTATTGGGCCAAGCCGTTGGACTTCTAAGTTACCGCTTCCTATGCTGGGAGGGAACCCACCCGTCAACACTGGAGGTCATCGTGCGCGAGCGCACCATTGGAACTCACACCGTCTCGGCCATCGGCCTTGGCGGAATGCCCATGTCGATCGAGGGCCGCCCCGACAGGGCGCAGGCCATCGCCACCATTCTCGCCGCGCTCGACGCGGGCGTCACGTTCATCGACACCGCGGACAGTTACCACCGTGACGCGGGCGAGGTGGGCCACAATGAGTCGCTCATTGCCGAGGCGCTGCGTGCTTACGGCTCGGATACCTCCGGCATCCTGGTCGCCACAAAGGCCGGCCACTTACGCCCAGGCGACGGCTCCTGGACCCAGGACGGCGACCCCGCCTATGTCAAGGAGGCCGCCAAGGCATCGGCCAAGCGCCTCGGCGTCGACGCCATCACCCTGTTCCAGTTCCACCGCCCTGACCCCAAGGTTCCGTACGCCGACTCGATCGGCGCTGTCGTGGAACTGTTGGACGAGGGCGTCATCGAGATGGCGGGCATCTCGAACGCCAACCCCGAGCAGATCCGGCTGGCGAACGACCTGCTTGGCGGGCGCCTCGTGAGCGTCCAGAACCAGTTCTCACCGGCCTTCGTCTCCTCGTACCCCGAGCTCGAGTTGTGCGCCCAGATGGGCATCGCGTTCTTGCCGTGGAGCCCGCTGGGCGGCATCACTCGCGCCGGTGCAGTGGGCGAGAACCACCAGGCCTTCCAGGGCATCGCCGATGCCCACGGCGTCAGCCCCCAGCGCGTCACCCTCGCGTGGGAGCTCGCGTTGGCGCCTATCGTCGTCCCCATCCCTGGCGCCTCGCGTCCCGGCTCAATCATCGACTCCGCTCAGGCGCCCGAGCTTGAGCTCACGGCCGACGAGGTCGCACTCCTCTGCGCAGTACTGAAGGGCTAGAACACATGAAGACCTACAACATCCCTGGCATCGACGTGCCCGCGTCCAACATCGTGCTCGGCCTCATGCGCATTCAGGACAAGACCGATGAGGAGGTGCGCACCCTCGTGCGCACCGCCCTCGACTCGGGCATCACCGTCATGGATCACGCCGACGTGTACGGGTCCGAACTGCATGGCTGTGAAGTCCGCTTCGCCGAGGCCATGCAGCTCACGTCCTCACAGCGCGAGGCCATGGTTATCCAGTCCAAGGCGGGCATCGTCCGCGAAGGGCCCTACTTCGACTACTCGTCCGAGCACATCGTCGCGTCCGTTGATGCCTCGCTCACGGCACTCGGCACCGACTACCTCGACCTGCTTCTTCTGCACAGGCCCGATGCTCTAGTGGAGCCGGAAGACGTCGCAAAGGCGTTCGACCAGCTCGGGGCCGCTGGCAAGGTGCGCGCGTTCGGCGTCTCCAACCACACGCCCGGCCAAATCGAACTGCTGCGCAAGCACGTGAAGCAGCCGATTGTCGCCAACCAGGTGCAGCTGTCGGTCACCCACGCGCCGATCATCGCGCAGGGTGTGGCCATGAACATGGCTGACCTGGACCAGTCGATCTCGCGTGACAACGGCATCGTCGACTATTGCCGCCTTAACGACATTGGCCTCCAGGCATGGTCGCCCTTCCAGGCGGGCTTCTTCACCGGCCCGTTCCTTGGCAACAAGGACTACTCCGAGCTCAACGCGGTCATCGACCGGCTCGCAGAAAAGTACGAGGTCCCCGCGATCGCGATCGCGACCGCGTGGATCACGCGCCACCCCGCGAAGTGGCAGGTGGTCATTGGCACCACGACGCCCGAGCGCGTGGCCGCCGCGGCGCTGGGCTCCGAGATCCCGCTCACTCGCGCCGAGTGGTACGAGATGTTCAGGGCGGCCGGCCACGCAGTTCCGTAACCACTCGCTCCCTCCCGCAGTGGGTCACCACGTACCCGCTTCGGGAGCGCGCGCCTCGCGCGGGGTCACCACGTACCCAGTCCCCTGGGAGCCGGCGTCCCGGCTCGGCGAGCCCCGCCTGAGCCCCACAAGAGTCCTGTAGGCACGTCAGGTACCCAACCTGAGCCCCACAAGGGTCCTATAGGTACCTCAGGTACCCACTTGGCGCCAACCCGGGCCGTTCCGGGCGCGGCACCGGGGTCCCAGTACCCCAAGCGCCGCCTTTCGTGTGCCACAATGATGCACAACAAAGGGGAGTAGCTCCTGGTGGCCCGCGAGGGCCCGAAGTACGTCGACATACTGGCGCGAAAGCGCCCGGCGTGCTTCCCGGTTTATCCGGGTGAGCGAGACCTTCGGCACGATCCCGTGCCGAAGCGCTCCCACGTCAACACCGCCTCGGCACGGTCCACCGAACCGAAGGCGGACACTTTGTCACTCATCGTTCTGTTGCTCACCGCGGCCGGGCTCGCTGCCGATGCGTTCGCGGTCTCGGTGGGCAAGGGCATGCACCTGCACGCCTTCGCGTGGAGGCCGGCGCTCGCGCTCGCGTTGACGTTCGGCGCCTTCCAGGCGGCGATGCCCGTCATCGGCTGGGCGCTCGGCTCGGCGCTGGCAGGAACAATCGTGGCATTCGATCACTGGGTCGCGTTCGGGCTGTTGGCCGCTATCGGCGCCAAGATGATCTGGGAATCGCGCGGCGTGAGGGACGAGGGCCGCGAGCCCGCTCCCGCCATCCGGCTACGCGAGCTGCTCATTCTCGGCATCGCCACCAGCATCGACGCCCTCGCAGTAGGGGTGAGTCTCGCGTTCCTGGATGTGAACCTGTGGACCGCCTCCGTCACGATTGGCATCGTCACAGCGGGTCTGTCACTTCTGGGAGTGTGGCTTGGCCACTACGCCGGGCGGCGGCTCGCCTCGTGCGCGGAGCTGATCGGTGGTCTTGTGCTCATCGGCATCGGCACCAACATCCTGATCGACCACGTGACCGGTTGACGCGAAAGGGCCGCACCAACCGGCACGGCCCTTCGCAAGCGACTGTCGGCCGCCCAGTATTACTCGGCGGTCTTCTTGGCTGCCGGCTTCGAAACTGCCGGCTTCGAAACTGCCGGCTTTGAAGCTGCCGGCTTGCGCGGCGCGCGCGGCTTCTTGACGGCGGCGGGTGCAGGAGCGTCTTCTGCGGGACCACCCTCGTCTTCCCACACGTCTTCGGCATCGTCCAACGCATCGGCAAGGCCGACTGCGGCACGATGACGCGCCGCCTCGACGTTCGCCCTGAGGCGCTCCGCCTCGGTCGCCGCCGTTGCTTTGGCCCTTTCGACGACAGGCCCCGCCGCCTCCTTGGCGCGCTCGACGACGGGGGTGGCGGCGTCCTTGGCCCTTGCGGCCGCAGTAGATGCGGCGACCACGGCCTTGTCGAGATATGGAGTCGCTTGCTCCTTCGCCTTATCCACGTAGGGGCCGGCCTGCTCCGCGAGCTTCTTGGCCTCGGCCACCGTGGCGTCCTTGGCCTTAACGTACGTGGGGCCGGCCTGCTCGGCGACGACGCTCGCCGCAGAAGTCACGGCCTCGGCCGCGCGCTTCGCCGCCGCGGCGGTCGCGTCCGCGGCCCTGTTCACGTCGCGACGTAAGCGAGCAGGAAAGTCGTCTTCGCCTTCGAACTCCCATTCGTCATCGTCGCCGGCCCACTCATCTTTGCCAGGGTCGCGCTTGGCCCAGATGACGAGCGCGGCTCCAGCGGCTCCCGCAATCAGCACGGGCACGAGCACCTTGGCCCACGTGGAGCCGCCCTTACGAGGGGCCTCGTATGTGTCCTCCTCGGCGGCACGATCAAAGGCAGAAAGCACGGCGGGAATGGCCGCTCCGACGATCGCGCCCTGAGCGACCTCGACCCAGTGTTCGGCCTTGGTGCTGGCCTTCTTCACGTAGGGCTTGGCCTTCTTGGCGGCGGTGTGCACCACCTGCTCGGCGCGGGGCGTTGCCCACTCCTTGGCGTCGGTCCACGTGCTCTCGACGCGCGGGGCCGCCCATTCCTTCGCGTGCTTCACGCGGGGCTCTGCCCACTCCTTCGCGGTGCGTGCGGCCTTGCTCGCAGCATCGGCTGCCCGCTCGGCTGCGTCGCGCGCGGCCTCGGCCGCGTCGATTGCTTGCTTGCGATACTTTTCAGCATCCGTGCCGTCCCAGCGTCGCTGCATCGAAAGCCTCCCAGATAGTGGTTCTGTCTCCATCCTGCCACTTGCCCAGACCGAACGCGAGACCCAGGTCCCGCCTGCGCCAACGGCGAACACAGCCTGAAGGGCCAGTACGGCCGCCGCGAGGCATGTCACAATGGCCGCATGATCGCTACAGTGCAGACCACCGCGGGAGATATCCGCATCGAGCTCTATCCGAACCACGCGCCCGTGACCGTGGCCAACTTCACGGGCTTGGCCACCGGCGCCAAGGAGTGGAAGGACCCGATGACGGGTCAGCCCAGCTCTGAGCCCTTCTATGACGGACTGGTGTTCCACCGCGTCATCGACGGTTTCATGATCCAGGGAGGTTGCCCAGTGGGCACCGGAACGGGTGGCCCCGGCTATACCTTTGACGACGAGATCACCCCCGAGCTTCGCTTCGACGGCGCCTACATCCTGGCGATGGCGAACGCGGGCAAGCGCCTCAACCCCATCACGGGTAAGCAGGGCGGCACCAACGGCTCGCAGTTCTTCATCACCTTGGGCCCCACTCCGCACCTCAACGGCGCGCACACGATCTTTGGCAAGGTCATCGACGATGAGTCGAAGGCAGTTGTCGACAAGATCGGCACCACGCCCGTTGGCCGCGGTGACCGCCCCAAGGAAGACGTGATGATCACCGGCGTCACGATCGAGGACTAGTCACGAGTGACTGACGCAACCCACGGGGCACCCCCCGCTTCGCCGGTCTGCCCGCGCCACCCCGACCGCATCAGTTACGTGCGGTGCCAGCGGTGCGAGCGGCCCACGTGCCCGCAGTGCCAGGTCGCGGCACCCGTCGGCGTGTTGTGCGTCGATTGTGTGCGCGAGGCCGAGAGGTCCGCGGGCGGTGCGAGGGCCCGCGCTGCTGCAGCGGCGCAGGCCGGAAGCGGTCGAGTTACCAAGGTCCTGATCGGGATGAACGTCGCGTTCTACCTGTATGGCAGCGCGACGGGCGTGCGCGCGTGGCAATCGGACTTCGGGCTCATCCCCGCACTTGGCGCTAGCGAGCCGTGGCGCTGGGTGACCTCGGGCTTTGTGCACGTGGGCCTGCTTCACATCGGCCTCAACATGCTCATGCTTTATCAGTTCGGACGCCAGCTCGAGGCCGTGCTCGGCTGGAAGCGCTTTGTGACCCTCTACGGCATCTCACTCTTGGGCGGCTCTCTCGCGATCGCCCTCCTCGCTCCGAGCAACAGCCTGCACGTGGGCGCATCGGGCGCGATCTTTGGGCTCTTCGCCGCCTACGGAGTGTTGCTCTATAGCAGGAAGCTTCCGTGGCAAAGCCTCGCGGCGTCGGCCGGAATCTGGCTGGTGGCGGGCTTCGTCATCCCTGGGATTTCTTGGCAAGGGCACGTGGGCGGGGCGATTGCGGGTGCGGCGACGATGGTGGCCATTCTCGCGCTCGACAAAGAAAAGCAGCGCTCGGAGTAGCGATCAAGCCAGGCTTCCCGTGGCCCATCGGCACCGGTCGGGAAGATGTGAGAGAAATGACACTGTTGTAGTTATCCACCCCTGTGGACAATTCTGGGGAGAACTACACGGGTGTAACTCGGTCTACTTCCACCGAGTCGCAAGCCCCATGGCGAACAACAGCATCGTGAAGCCGATCCCGATGTTCCAGTGAGCGATGTCGAGGGGGTAACGCTGCCCACTCACGTAGTAGACGACGATCCACAGTGGTCCGAGCACCAAGAAGGTACTCATGACGGGCACGAGCCACTTGGGGTTGTCGCCCTTGGGCTTTGTCACGCTACGCGGGACCTTGTAGGTCTCGGTCTTCCGCTTCTTTGAGACGGCCACTGTGCCCTCCTGGACTCCACACGGCACGGCCACCAAACGGCCGGGCAATGTCCCTAGCGTAGCGGCAGGCGCTCGATGCGAGAACGCGGCGGTGACGAGCGCCTAGAAGTCACGTAATCTTTGGTCCTATGGCCGTCGAATCCGTCCCCAGCATCGACGTCGCGGAGCCCGCGAGGTCTACGCCTCGGAGTGGCCGCGCCCTCGACGCGAGCCTTGGCTTGGTGGGGGAGATCCTCATCACAGCGGGCGTGGTGCTGGGCCTCTACGTTATCTGGCAGCTCTTCTACACAGATGTGCTTTCTGGTCGCTCCCAATCTGAGGCGCTCGACAAGATCAGTTGGGCCGAACCGGTGCGAGTGCCCGAGGTGGCGGCGGGCGGCACCACGGCCGTTGGCGCGCCTGGGCCCGGCGTCGAGATTGCCGTCATTCCCGAAGACCTCAAGGTGTACTCCGCTGACGGTGCGCCGGTGCTCGCCGAGCCTTCGGAGTCAACCACCTTCGCCACCTTGCACGTTCCCCGCTGGGGCTACGACTATGTCAAGCCGGTCTCCGAAGGCACCGACCGCGAGCGGGTGCTCGACAAGTTGGGCATCGGCCACTACGCGGGCACGTCGATGCCGGGAGCGGTGGGCAATTTCGCGATCGCAGGCCACCGGACCACGTACGGCAAGCCCTTTAGCGACATCGATACCCTCCAGACGGGTGATGCCCTTGTGGTTCAGACGGAATCGGCGTGGTACGTCTACACCGTGACCGGCTCCACGATCGTGACCCCCGATTACATTGCCGCGATCGCGCCCGTGCCCGGCAAGCTTGGAGAGGCGCCCACGGCCGCGTCCATCACGCTGACGTCTTGTCACCCCAGGTTTTCCGCCGCAAAGCGCTACATCGTCTGGGGAGAATTGAAGTACTGGGCGCCCACCGGCAACGGGTACCCGAGCGAGCTCTTGGAGCAGCGATGATCTACCCCTGGATTTGGCGCCACCTTCCAGGGCCGCGCTGGGCGCGCGCCATGATGGTCGCGTTGCTCGTGGCGATTGTGGTGCTGTCTTTCTTTGAATGGGTGTTCCCTTGGGTGTCGGCTCAGTTGCCGTACCAAGATCAGACTGTGGGCGGGCAATGACAAGCATTCTGGTCATCGACAACTATGACTCTTTCGTCTACACGATCGTGGGCTACTTGCGTCAAATGGGCGCCCTCACCACCGTGGTACGCAACGACGCCGTCGACCTCACGGTGATCCCGCAGTATGACGGGGTCCTGGTCTCGCCGGGGCCCGGTACCCCGGCCGATGCCGGCGCGTCGATGGACGTCATCAGGGCTTGCGCCGCAGCGGGAGTTCCGATGCTTGGGGTCTGCCTGGGTCACCAGGCGCTCGCCGAGGTGTTTGGCGCCGTCGTGTCGCATGCGCCGGAGCTCATGCACGGCAAGACCTCGCTGGTGCTGCACCACGGCGGCTCTGTTCTTGCCGGGCTGCCTTCGCCTTTCACCGCTACGCGCTATCACTCGCTCACGGTGGAACCGCAGACCGTCCCTGACACTCTCGAGGTCACCTGCACCACGGCCAACGGGATCATCATGGGCCTGCGCCACAGGGTGCTCCCGCTCACGGGAGTGCAATTCCACCCCGAGTCGGTGCTGACCGAGGGCGGACACCGCCTGTTGGCCAACTGGCTCGAGCAGTGCGGGTTGCCCGACGCAGAGACTAGGTCAGCGGGCCTGAGCCCGCTCGTGCGCAAGTAGCTGTTCGCAAATAGCTCGTTCGCAAGAAGCCACCCGCTCTGCCCACGTCGCGGCCTCCTCGGCCCGCGTCGGCGCTCCTCCACCCGAGAGCGCTCGTGTGGGCACGTCAGGTACCGGCCCCGACCGCGTCGGCGCTCCTGTGGGCACGTCAGGTACCCGCGCTAGAGCCAGCCCTTGGCGCTCACGATGAGCAGCATCGTCACCAGGAAGCCCACGGGCTGATTGAGCCACAGGAACGTGCGCCAACCGCGGTTCGCGTCCTCGCAGTTGTCGTCGGTGAGCCCTAAGAAGCGCGCGACCGATGCCGCGTATGCCAACGGAAGCGCGGCGGCGAGAATGCCTGGCCAGGGCAGCACCAGCAGCACAGCGCTCGCGAGCATGTACATCGCCAACGCGAACCACGTGGTGACGCGCGCGCCCATCACCGTGCCGATCGAGGCGATACCGCCCTCGCGATCTGCGCGCACGTCCTGGACGGCGCCAAACGCGTGGCTCGCCATTCCCCATGCGAGGAACGCCACCCAGATCGGCCAGACGCCGCGCGCGGTCAGCCCCGCCCCTGTGAGCACGAGCGCGTACATCAGTGGCCCAGCGAAGTGAATGGCCGAAGTGACCGAGTCGAGGAAGGGCCGCTCCTTGAAGCGCAGCACAGGCGCCGAGTACGCGACTACCGCGAAGACTACCAATGTGAGCGTGATCGCCGATGCCGGGGTGCCCTTGAACACGAGCCATGCCATCATCGGCGCCACGGTCAGGGCGGACGCCGCGAGGATCCCGCGGTGCACCTTGCGGGCCCGATTTCTGTCGCGCACGACGTCGCCTTCAATGCCGCCCTTGCGCGGGTTGAGCAGGTCGGACTCGTAGTCGAACACGTCGTTCACGCCATACATCAGCAGGTTGTAGGGGATCAAGAAAAACAGGGTGCCGACGATGAGCAGCGCGTCGACGTGGTGCTCCACCATCAGGTAGCCCGCGGCAAACGGGTATGCGGTATTGATCCAGCTCACGGGCCGCGACGCCTTGACGATGCTCGCGATCATTCGGCACCTCCCTTCGACTTCCGCCGGCCAAGAAGCGTCCACACGGCAGGAACTAACAGGATCGCGCCGAGCGCATAGGCGAAGTCCTCGATCGGCGCGATCGGTACCAGCAACCCGCTGATCTTGGCCTCGTCATAGGCGACGATGTCGAGACCGACGATGACGTTGTCGAATATCGCGGTCAGCACCACGAGCGCGACCGCCGTGAACGCGAGTGGCCGCAACGGCAGACGCCGCAGCGTCGGCGCACACACCGCGGCCAACGCGGCGAGGACGGCAACGGACAGGATGACGTACGTCATCGGGAGGAACCGCCGGGCCGCGAGGCGGGATTGTTGGAGGCGGGATTGTTGGAAGCGGGTCCCCGTAAAACGGGGCCCAGGGAAAGGGCGCGCCTCGACACCGCAAGCCACAACAGCAGCGTTTGATAGACCAGCAGGGTGAGGAAGAACAACTCCTCGACCGGAACCTCGGGCGCCACCTGAATCCCTGTGAGGTACCGCGATTCGCCGCGGAAGAAGATCCCCAGTCCCACCCCGGCGAGATCCCACACAAGGAACAGGGCGACGCCGATGCCGACGGTCGCGAGCGTCCTGCGCGCGTCGGCGAACAACGCGACACGGTGGCGCCAGTCCAAGAAGCCGAGGCCCGCCAGGCTCACGAGCAGAGCGATCAGGTACGCGGCACCAGGGAAAGGCAGGCTCACTCGCGCCCCTCGCCGCTCACTCGCGCCCCTCGCCGCTCACGCGGTGCCTTCGCCGCGGGCGATCCGGCCGAGCACGTCACGGCGCACTGACCGCGCGAGGAACCCGCGAGGAGCTGGCGTGGGCAATGGCGAAACCGTCTTCGCGCCGAGCAGGCGTTTGGCGACCAGCTCAGCCGAGATGAGGCAGATCGGCATGCCGATGCCAGGAACTGTCGACGACCCGACGTACATCAGGTTGGGAACGACGGGAGAGGCGTTCCCTGGCCTGAACATGGCCGACTGGCGCACGGTGTGCTCCAGTCCAAGCGCGGAGCCGCGCCAGGTCGACAGTTCCGTGGCAAAGTCATGGGGCGCGGTCACGCTGTACATCGTTGT